>CBDTVA010000071.1:0-10147 GCA_965363935.1 uncultured Gammaproteobacteria bacterium
CTGTGAGTGACAACCTGAGAAACAGGTTGTTTGGGAGTTTGCTAAAGCCAAACTCCAAGGCAACAAGTTTTACCTGTTGCACTGCTCCTATGGGGTTTGGCGGAGTCACTATGGGAGCATCCATGATCCCATTTGTTAATTTTATTATTATGCCTACTGCGGTCATTGCCGCAACAATGATTTGGGTCGAACAATACTCTGAAGCGGATATTTAAATCTTAAACTTTTTACACGTTGTAAAATTTTCCGGATCGGCAAGAGACTTAAGAATTACTATTTATCATGTAGGTTGGGTTACGGCAAAAAGCAGCCTAACCCAACCTACAATATAAACACTCAACAAAACCAAGAAAGATATTTTTTATTAACAAACCCTGATTTTCCTACCCTATTCTTAATATTCTTCCTATACTTCTCTTATTATTAATTTATAAGAAAAATAATTACACTTTATGAACACAGAACCTCTCAATGCAAGTATAGAGAGTAATAAAACAAAATATTTTCTGGTTTTCTCATTTGCTGTCATTATCCTACTAAACATATTATCCGACAGTATCGGATTTAGCCATATTAACGCTGTCCAGCACGATGTTAATAAAATAATTGCAACCCAATATACACAAATTGATCTCATGCATAAAATGCGTTCCATAGCACGTGAACGTATTATTAAATTACAGGCTCTGGTTGCAACCGATGATATATTTGCCCAGGATGAAATTATTTCAGATTTTCATGAACTCGGCGGTCTGTTTCTGGAAACACGTCAGGATTTAAAAAAGACAGTTCTCACGGAAGAAGAATTTACCCTTCTTGACATTCAAAGAGAAATTGCACGAAAAAGTGTCGCCAGCCAGTATAAGGTCATTGAATTAACACAAAAAGGCCTAACTGAACAGGCGTTGGATTATTTAGTCAATCAAACTGTTCCAATACAAAATGAAAACATGTCTTTTATGGATCAATTTATTTTGTATCAAAATCATCAGAACCAGGTTTTGAAGTCAGAAGCTCTTAATAAAAATCGAACGGCCTATACTATAGTCATTATTTTATCCAGCCTTTCCCTTCTGTTGACATTAATTGTTGCAGTAGTAGTCATAAAACGCACCTCAAAAGTTGTGAACCTTTTGTCAAAATCAGTTCAGGATCATGAGAAAACCGCTAACAAATTAGCTCACATCCATGAGAATCTTGAACTTAAGGTTGAAGAAAGAACCAACGAATTAAAACAGGCCAATCTTATCCTGAAACATATTGCCGGTCATGATAGCTTGACCGACTTACCCAACCGAAGACTTTTCACAGAGCTATTAACCCAGGAAATCAACAGAGCCAGGCGCAGTATGTATAACCTGGCCATTTTGTATATGGATCTGGACGGCTTTAAAGCCATAAATGATGCTCTTGGACACGATATGGGCGATGGACTGCTACTTAATATTGCTAATCGTTTAAAGTCTTCTTTGCGAAAAGACGACTTGATTGCCCGTTTTGGTGGTGATGAATTTATTATCTGTTATTCCAACGTAAAGGATATTGAAGATGTCAGACTGCTTTGTCAGATTATTATTGATAAAATCGGTCAACCCATGTACCTTGGCAAACATCAATGTAATATTGGCATCAGCATTGGTGTTAGCCTGTACCCAGAACATGGCACAGACTACAATACCTTACTAAGAGTAGCTGACAGCAGCATGTATCAAGTGAAAAAACAGGGCAAAAATAACTTTGCTATAGGGGACTAATTGTTTCTACTGTTCAACAACTATGCAAAATATTCAAATTATAGTAGACGAATTTATCTGGGGAAGGTTAAATTTATTGTCATAGGTCACATTAGTCAGGTACAGTCCTCCAGAAGGAGCTGTGACACCGCCTTTTGTTCGATCTTTAGCTTCCAGAACCTCCTTGGCCCATTCCGGCTCAGCCTCACCAGAACCTATGGCCATTAAAACACCTGCAATATTTCTGACCATATGGTGTAAAAAAGAATTAGCCTCAATATCAATATAATAAAACTCCCCCCGTTGGGAAACATTCAAAAAATAGACATTTTTGACGGGACTTTGTGCCTGACATTTTACCGTACGATAAGAGTTAAAATCATGTTCTCCGACAAGGTGCTCAGATGCTTTTTGCATTCGAAGCAAACTTAAAGGTCTGGGATCCCAGGAAACCAGACGGTTTAAAAAACTGGGCCTTATCGGGCGGGAAAGGATAACATAACGATAACGTCTACGTTGCGCTGAAAAACGGGCATGAAAATCCTGCTCTACAGGATGTGCCCATAGGACACTGATAGTATGGTCAATGAGATAACGATTACTTCCTAACACCCAGGAGCGCATTGTTCGCTCAACGTTAGTATCAAAATGAATAACCTGTTCTGTGGCATGGACGCCTGCATCTGTTCGTCCAGCGACCTGACATTGGGCTATTTTTTCATTAGCAATTTTACTTAAAGCCTCCTCAAGTGTATCTTGCACGGTTGCCACCCGCCCGTCTTGAATTTGCCAACCAGAAAAGGCAGAACCATCATACTCAATGCCTAAAGCTATGCGCATATTTTGAAATGCCTTATTTTTGTAAAGAAGTTAATGAATTAAAGTGTAAAAACAAAAAGCAGACCAAGCATGACCGGAATCAAGTATTGAAAAGGTTGAGGCCCTTCCAGACAATCAATTGTCACTATTTTTCCAGATGTATTTTCTGCTTCATCAAGAATTTCGCGCAAGATTATACCAGAATGATCAATAAGATGAAAAAAAGTGTTTTTAATATGTTTGAGTTTTTGTCTAAACCCCTGCCTGTGACGGGATAACTGTCCCTGTTCAACAGTATTATTTTGTTTGTACTCTGCTAAACGTTGTGTCAGTACTTCAATATATTCCAGAGTTAACACTGCCCTCAGTGAAATCCGATTGATGTCAATTTGTAAAACTTTTAACGGGTAAAATAACCAGAGTAAAGCTGCTAATATTTGTTCTTTAGATGTCGTTTTTAAAAAAAGATTGACGGCAAAAATTATTAATATCAGAACTGCTATGCGAAATAAGGCGGGAGAAATTTGAACAATCAAACTATTAATTCGCTGATTCGCATCGAAAGACTCTGGTGATATATCAGGAGTGAAAATAAGATAAATCAGAAGAATTGAGAAAAATAACCATTTAAGCCTGAATAACATAAACAAGGCTGAGCGCCACAAATACGGATATACAATATAAAACGGGAGTATAAGAACTCCCGTTAATAGCAAAGTAATCCATTCACCCTGAGTTGAAAATATTGATAGTATCACCAAACTGACAATCTTGACTGCAGGATGCATAACAGATTTATTTCACATCTCTCAATAACTCCGGAGAATCAATTATTATCCAGTCCATTAGCATTAAGACTCGGTTTGACTCAGTAATGACCTGGCCTGAGATATTTGCTCTTCATCACCCTCATCAACCACTTCATTTAAAATACTGGATGCAGATTCCATATCACCCATATCAATATAGGCTTTGGCCAGATCAAGTTTTGTACCTACTGCATCTAATTCTGGAAAATCACTTTCCAGCTCATCAAAATCCATGTCATCATCGAGCAAATCCAGTTCATCGCCCGCTGTTGATGTGTCATCAACGGATAATTGAGAGTCATCAACAGATAATTGAGAGTCATCAACGGATAGTAGAGAGTCATCAATATTTTCATCGATGGTACTATCATCTAAGACCAGACTGTCTTCAAGCTCAAGGCTATCATCGTCTTCGAGCCCAAGGCTTTTTTCCAGTTCAAGACTGTCTTCAAGTTCAAGACTGTCTTCAAGTTCAAGTGACTCTCCTGTTTCCAGGCTTCCGTCCAGGTCTGTAGCTGCATCTTCCAAATCTAATGTTGATTCATCAAGCTCAAAGCTATCTTTGTCTTCAAGCTCAAGGCTGTCTTCTAGCTCAAGGCTGTCTTCAGCTATTGACTTATCCAAATTGAACATTTCACCACTGGTATCAAAGTCTTCTGCTATTTTATTATCATCAGTATCAAGTTCATCCAGATTGAGATCAAATTCGTCATCTGCCTGCAAAGATTTCTCAATATCTGATTCCAGTTCAGTATCATCGAACGCCTTTATGTCATCAAGGGTGAGGTCAGAAGTCTCTTCATCGGTAACCAGGGATTCATCAAGTGAGAGATCAAATTCATCAGTTTCGTCTGTACCACTTATTTCGCCTAAAACAGAGTCTTCATTAAAGCTGATTTCTTCACTTTCAAGTGACAGATCATCAGAAATATCATCCAGGGAAAGCTCAGAGCTGTCATCCAGAGAAAGTTCAGGGCTGTCTGAAAAATTAATTTTTTGCGTGGCATCCAGATCTTCTTCTACGTCTTTGCCTGGAATACCTTCCTCAAAGGAATCTGGCATTTCAATGTCAACACCCAGTTTTTCAGCCCATGATTTTGCCTTGCTCCATTCAGATGTAAGTTCATAATCATCCTCATTTTGTTTCAATAAATCTCTGACTACATCAGCCTGGACAGTAAATGAATCTTTCTGATTATCACCATGATAGACTTCCAGGAGTTTCATCTGGTAATCCAGGCGATCGGGTTCCTCTTTAACTGCGGTTTTAAGTAATTCTTCAGCTTGCTGATAGCGGCCATAAACCATGAAAACATCCGCTTCTGAAACCGGATCAGCTTCGGTATCATCAGGCTGCAAAGATTCCATATCATCTGATGAGAAATCACTTAAAAATGATGTTTCCGTATCGGAAGCCAATACTTCCGTACTGGATTCAGATTTGCTAAGTTCTGAGTCATCAACGCTGAAATCACTTTCTTCACTGACCAATTTGGAATCAAGAATACTTTCTTCAAAATCATTTTCTTTTTTCCCGCGACCACGGAGACCTAACCAGGCTAGCAGGGCTATCAGAAAAGCGCCTCCTCCAGCAGCGTAAGGCAAATATTCACCCGTGAGTAAATCAACAATACTTTCTTCTGGTTCAGGTTTTGGACGCTGTTGGGGTTTTGTTTCCTTGACTTTAGGCTTTGCTGTGGGTGCAACAACTGGCTTAGCTTCAGTAACAGGTTCAGAAACCACGGGCTCTGACACTGCTTCGTCAGCAATACCAGACTTATCGGCAGCTGCTTGCTCAGCTGCCTCGTCATTTGCCAACTCAACCGATGGGTCAATATGTTCAGTGATAGTAGCTTCAGCCACCGGTGTTTCGGCTACTATGGTTTCCACACCGGTTTCCACACCGGACACTTCCTGCGAAGCGTCAACAATTGCTTCAGTAACTGGCTCCTGACTATCCGTAAGCATTTCAGTGACTGACTTTTGGGTTTCAGATGTGGTTTCTAAAACATCTTCCTGCTGGAGTTCAACTTCCTTCTGTTTTTGCAGTGCTGCCAGGCTTTCATCTTTTAACTCGACCAGTGAGGTTTTCGTTTTAATGATCTCTTCCAGCTCTTTTATACGCTCTTTGAGTTCCTGATTTTCTACCTCTTTTGATTGCAGCTCCTCACCTGCCAGGGCGAGCTTTTCCTTTAATTGCTTTGCCTGAGATGTCATATTGCCCTGAGCATTGGCTGCATCAGAACTACCGGAAGCCAGGAGTTCCAGACGACCGTCACTACTGGGCTTGTCATCCGAGGCACGATCACTGCGATCGACAAGATTGGCATTGGATATTTTTTGTTTTCTGGCTTCTTTCCAGGTCTGATATTGCTCCTTAACCTGGCGATATGCTGTTGATTTATTTATTTTGCTTAGACTGGCAGGGTCTTTAATTCGCAATACATAACCGGCTTTCAAGTTATTGACATTATTATTAAAAAATGCTTTGCCATTATCTCGTAACAGAGCCAGCATCATCTGATCAACTGAAACACCGGCTGGTGCCATGTTTTTGGCTATGGTCCATAAAGTATCATTTCGCCTGGTGGGGCCATAAGAAAGTTCTCCCGGCGATACAGGATCTGTAGGACTGAGGACATAGTCAGAACTTGCTGTCTTTTTAACTTTGCGTTTTACTTGTGACGAGCGCGATGTGACTGCTGTGGTAACTGGACGTGCCTGTGCTTTGACAAACTCTGGCGGATCCACCAGCATAGTATACTCTCTGAGCATACGACCAGAACCCCAGCTGGCTTCAACTAGGAAATTGGCAAATGGCTCTCTAAACGGTTTCCGTGTAGTAATGGTGACATAATGTTTCCCACCTCGCTGTATCACTTTAAAGCGAAACTTGGAAAGGTAGTCACTGCGATCCAGACCTGCACGGGAATAAGCCTTTTTTGATGCCAGGCCAACGCGTAAGGAATCAAGATCTTTTTTCGTGACTGAGTGAAGTTCTATTTCTGAATTAAGGGGTCGGTTTAAAGATGAATTGACCTGTAGGTCCCCCATACCCAATGCCCAGCCGGCCATTGGCGACATTAAGAATGACACAGTACATGCAAGGATTGATTTCCGCACTTGCTGACTCTCCCTTTTCGTTTATCAAAGTAATTATGTCTTCAAAGTAGTGTAAAATCCGGTGTTTAGCAATATCGGTCCCATACAATCAGGGTAAACGAAAAAAGCCTGCTCACTCAGTGACACAAATAAGTAATTTATGAAGACTAGATTAATAGTTTAGTAAGTGTTCACTCAGAAATCGAGAAAAGCTCTCTATTAAAAATGATCTCAGTGAATATTTATCATATTGTCTTTATTTTTAGTATGTTAAATTTAAAAATTCAAGAAAAACTTTAACTGGTTTAAAAAAAAGTCAAATTTTGCAGATCAATTCACGCTTCTATGAATTATTTTTAATTTTTAGCCCGGTAAAGACTTGACCTTACCGGGCTAAAAGGCAGACACTGGCTTACAAATAGTCTTTGATTAAGATTTCAGCAATCTGGACGCTGTTTAAAGCAGCCCCTTTGCGGACATTATCAGCAACCACCCACAAATCCAGGCCGCGGGGGTGGGAAATATCCTCACGAATACGGCTTACATAAACCGGGTCATTGCCTGCACCTTCTGTCACTGCTGTGGCATAACCGCCATCTTCTTTTTTATCCAGTACTTCAATTCCATCAAAGGCCTGCATCAATTCTCTGGCTTTTTCTGCAGTAATTTTTTCTTTGGTTTCAATATGCAGTGCTTCAGAGTGTCCGTAGAAAACCGGAACCCTTACTGCAGTGGGATTGACTAAAATGGCATCATCTTCAAAGATCTTGTTGGTCTCCCAGACCATTTTCATTTCTTCTTTGGTGTAGCCATTGTCTTTAAAGACATCAATATGAGGTAAGACATTAAAGGCAATTTGCTTGGGGTAGACCTCTACCTTGACTTCCTTGGCGCTCAGCAGATTGGCTGTTTGTGCTGCTAACTCCTCAATGGCATTTTTTCCAGTTCCGGAAACCGCCTGATAGGTACAGACATTAATGCGTTCAATGCCCACTGCATCATAAATCGGCTTCAGGGCGACCAGCATTTGAATGGTGGAACAATTGGGGTTGGCGATAATCCCACGTTTTTTATAACCTGCGATAGCGTGTGGATTTACTTCTGGTACAACCAGTGGAATATCATCGTCATAACGAAAATGCGAGGTATTATCCACTACCACACAACCAGCCTCTGCAGCTTTGGGCGCAAATACTTCAGAAATGCTGCCACCAGCAGAGAACAGACCAATTTGCACCTGGGAAAAATCAAACTCGCTCAAATCCTGTACCGTATAATTTTTTCCTTTAAACTGAACCTTACTCCCTGCTGAACGAGCACTGGCCAACGGGTATAAGTTTCTCACTGGAAAGTTACGCTGTTCCAAAATTGCCATCATGGTTTCACCAACTGCACCTGTGGCACCAACTACCGCAACATCATATTCTTTTGTCATTTGCTTTTCCTGGCTCTAAATAAATTTGTTTATGTTCTAAGAGCGGTAACTACCGCATCACCCATCGCTTCTGTACCCACCCGGATATCACCATCCGTATAAATATCCGCTGTTCTGAGATTTTGATTGAGCACACTTTCAACTGCTTTTTCAATTTTCACAGCCAAATCTTCTGCACCCAGTGAATAGCGCAACATCATAGCAACAGATAAAATAGTTGCCAATGGATTGGCCAGATCCTGTCCGGCAATATCAGGTGCCGAACCATGGATAGGTTCATACATACCTTTTTGATCCTTATCCATGGAAGCAGAGGGCAACATACCAATTGAACCCGTCAGCATGGCGGCACAATCAGACAGGATATCACCAAACATATTCGTTGTAACCATCACATCAAATTGTTTGGGAGCACGAACTAACTGCATGGCAGCATTATCCACATACATATGGCTCAGCTCAACTTCCGGGTAGTCCTTGCCGACACGCTGCACTACTTCTCGCCATAATTCAGTACACTCAAGGACATTGGCCTTATCCACAGAACAGAGGCGTTTGTTACGCTTCATGGCGGTTTCAAACGCCACATAAGCAATGCGTTCTACCTCAGACTCTTTGTAGATAAGTGTATTAAACCCTTGTTTTTCATTATTTTCAAGCGTTCTTATTCCTCTGGGCTGACCAAAATAAATACCACCTGTCAATTCACGAACAATCATAATATCCAGACCGGAGACCACGTCTTCTTTTAAAGTTGAGGCATGAGCCAGCTGCGGATACAGGATAGCAGGTCGCAAATTAGCAAACAGTTCCAATTCGGAACGCAAGCCCAGCAAGCCTTTTTCCGGACGCACCGAAATGTCCAGAGATTCCCATTTATAACCTCCCACTGCTCCAAGAAGCACTGCATCCGCTTCTTTGGCCAGTTGCAGTGTCGCTTCAGGTAAAGGCGAACCACAATCATCATAGCCTGAACCACCAACCAGTCCCTGTTCCATTTCAACATTCAGAGCAAAGTCTTCATTCAGGCAATCAAGTACTTTAACAGCCTGTGCCACAATTTCAATACCAATTCCATCACCGGGTAAAACAGCTATTTTTTTACTCATATTTTCTTCTCAAATAATTTAGTTTTTTTAAGGCTGACCTAAGGACTTATAAATAACCAGGGGGTGATTTCTTTTTGTCTGGCCTCATAGTTTCGAATATCATCCGCATGATCCAGGGTCAGTCCAATTTCGTCAAGACCTTCCAGTAAACAATGACGACGGAACTGATCCAGTTCAAAAGAGTGTTCAATACCGCTATCTGAGGTAATTTTTTGCTCTTGCAAATCCACGGTCAGTTGAAAGCCTTCATTTGCTGCAACGGCTTTGAACAGTTCATCCACTGCTGTTTCTGCCAGGATTATGGGCAACAAGCCATTTTTAAAACAGTTATTATAGAAGATGTCAGCAAAACTGGGAGCAATAATAACTCTTATTCCAAAGTCCTGAAGAGCCCAGGGCGCATGTTCGCGAGAAGAACCACAGCCAAAGTTATCTCTGGCCAACAGGATTTTAGCATTGGCATAACGCGGTTTATTAAGGATAAATTCCGGATTAATCTGACGCGTGGAATTATCCATACCGGGTTCGCCATGATCAAGATAACGCCATTCATCAAACAGATTCGGGCCAAAGCCGGTACGTTTAATGGATTTTAAAAACTGCTTGGGGATAATGGCATCCGTATCCACATTAGCACGATCCAGAGGCACTGTAATAGCTGTGATTTTGGTAAATTTTTCCATTTCAAATTCCTTATAAAAGTTCCCCTAAGGCTTGACCTATGGGTTCTTATATAATTTGATCTCTAACTCTCGCTTATTAAGGAGAGGTCATCTACATTAACAAAATGTCCGGCAATTGCGGCAGCAGCAGCCATAGCCGGACTGACCAGATGGGTACGTCCCCCCTGCCCCTGCCGGCCTTCAAAATTTCTGTTCGAGGTTGAGGCACAGCGTTGCTGAGCTTCCAGACGATCGGCATTCATGGCCAGGCACATTGAGCAACCCGGTTCACGCCATTCAAAACCTGCGTCCAGAAATATTTTATCCAGACCTTCAGCTTCAGCCTGCTGTTTAATCAGACCTGAACCCGGCACCACTAATGCCTGTTTGACATTTTCTGCAACGCTATTGCCTCTGACCACAGCTGCCGCAGCCCGGATATCTTCAATGCGGGAATTGGTACAGGAGCCAATGAATA
>CBDTVA010000072.1:0-9988 GCA_965363935.1 uncultured Gammaproteobacteria bacterium
GGCGTGACCGATTCGGCGTTTATCATGACATCCCAACCAGCATGGGATATGTTTTTCTGAATAGTGAAATATTCGTTATTACTTTTCTCTGTACCATTATTGATTCTGATAATATTACTATTAGAAGAAATTGAACGTAATATATTGATATCCATTGTTTTTATATTAACACCCATATAACGTTTACTTTGATGGATCTGTTGAAGGGTTTCTGTTGATAAAGGTTTTATGCTCTGATACAACCAACTGGGTTGTGTTGTAATGAAAGTAATACCTTCAGGATCACTGACAATAAACTGGATTTTGCGATTTGACCAGTTAGATTCAATATTGGCTAAATCCATCTTTACAACAATAACGCCCAGATTTTGTGATGCATAAATTATGGGATATGCAAAATAATAACCTCGTTCTCCTGATGTGCTGCCAAGTGCAAAATAGCGTCCAAGTTTACCTTTCATAGCTTCAATAAAATAGGGCCGAAAATTAAAATTCCTGTTATTAAAAGTTTGTTCCTCCTGCCAATTGCTGGCTGCCAGAGTTAAACCCTGAGCATTCATTAAATAGGTGTCTGAAGCACCAATGATGTTATTAATATCTTCTAAAAAATGGTTCACCAGGTCTATACGGGGACTGCTATCAGGTTGTTTTAATAGCTCAACTAATATCATGTTTTTAGAAATAAGTTGTGGAATAAATTGAAAGCGGGCTAAGCGGGCATCAAGGTGACTGACAAATTGATCAAGTTGCTGTTGACTATTAACCTGGAGCTTATCAAAACCAAATTTCCAGCTGATATAACCTCCAGTCCAAATTATTACAAACATCATAATACTTATAAATAAAATCACTAATGTTTTAAGTAAATACTGGTTTTTTTTTCGCATAATAAAATTATTTGTCAGCTATTTATATATAATAGTTCAATTATCTAACGGGTGTCCATTCGTTTATTTTGCTTTTAACTTCCCCTTTTTTTTGCAGGGGGAAGTAATAAAACAGCTATTTATGAAAGACATTATTTGTTCCTGGTAAGTTTTAAACTCAGAATTGTCCTTTTTTGTTTGATGTCATTCTGGTAGACCTTTATAACTTTGACTGTTTAATGTTACATAAATCAGCTGATTTCGGGTTGGTTTATGCCCATAAAAAAATACAAATGGGTGAATATCCACACATTTGCTGCCCGATTAAAAAATACAATAATATCATTAAATTCTTTTTTTTCAATGACCTACAATTAATCTATGGCATTCATATGATTTGGCATAAATAATGATACTTAATTAAATGAAGTTTATAAACAAATTGTACATTTTAAATAAATTTAATTACCACTTAACGAGGTTTAAAATGAGAAAAAATTTATTAGCTATTGTCATTTCAACAACACTGGTGATTTCTAGCTCATCGGCATTTGCAAACTGTGATCCAGGTGAAATTGTTATCAAGTTCAGTCATGTGACCAATTCAGATAAACATCCCAAAGGTATAGCAGCTTCGTTGCTGGAAAAACGTGTCAATAAAGAAATGAATGGTAAAGCCTGTATGCAGGTATTTCCAAATTCGACCCTTTATAATGATAAAAAAGTGCTTGAAGCCATCTTAAATGGGGATGTCCAAATGGCTGCACCTTCATTGTCCAAATTAGAAAAGTTTACTAAGAAGTTCCGTATTTTCGATCTGCCGTTTGTTTTTAATGATATTAATGCAGTTGATCGCTTTCAAAATTCAGCCGCTGGTGAAAAACTTAAAAACTCTATGAACCGCCGTGGCCTGAAAGGTCTGGCATTCTGGCATAACGGTATGAAACAAATGTCAGCCAACAAACCGCTAATCATGCCTTCTGATGCAAAAGGACTCAAGTTCCGAGTCCAGGCATCTGATGTACTGGTGGCTCAATTTGAACAGCTTGATGCCAGTCCACAAAAAATGTCATTCAAAGAAGTTTATGGTGGCCTGCAAACCAAGGTTATTGATGGACAGGAAAATACCTGGTCCAATATCTATGGCAAAAAGTTCTTCGAAGTTCAAGACGGTGTTACGGAAACCAATCACGGTATTCTTGATTATCTGGTTGTAACCTCCACAAAATGGTGGAAAGGTTTACCAACAGATATTCGCGATCAGTTGACAACTATTTTGCAGGAAGTGACGCATGAGCGAAATTCTGAATCCACTAAAGTCAATAACCAGAATAAGGAAAACATCATAAAAGCAGGTGGTACTGTGCGTACATTAACTGATGTCCAACGTCAGGCATGGGTTGATGCAATGAAACCAGTATGGAAAAAATTTGAAAAGGATATTGGTAAAGACTCGATGGACGCTGCCTTCAAAGCAAATCAATAAACATGACCAGCTAACAAGTGTAACATTTCATTAATTTATGTGGTCGATAAGTCCGGCCACATGCTTTCTTAATGACAATGACAATGACAATGACAATGACAATCAATGACATAATAATAAAGCTATATGGGGAGTAGAAGTTCATGAATAAAGAACATCTAGTAAAATTAGGGCGCATGATTGACAACATTGAAGAAACATCCATTGCTGTTTGCCTGGGTCTAATGACTTTAATCACTTTTGCCAATGTCATTGCTCGTTACCTTTTTAATGATAATATTTTGTGGGCTCTGGAAGTAACCGTTTTTCTTTTTGCATGGCTGGTGTTAATGGGTGCTTCATATGCCGTTAAACATCATGTCCATATTGGTGTTGATATTGTCATTAATGCAGTGTCTCCAAACACACGAAAAATTTTAGCTTTAATTGCTATAACAGCTTGCCTTTTTTATTCAATTTTATTATTGATTGGTTCATGGAATTACTGGTATCCATTTGTTACAGAACGAGCATGGCTGGAGACAGATGATATTCCTATGCCTGAAGCTATGATGTTTTTAGCTGACTGGTTTAATGAAGGTGAACGTTACGAAAAGTTACCCCGATTTATTCCCTATTTGGCATTACCCCTTGGTATGGCACTGTTTACTCTTCGTTTTTTTCAACTGGCCTGGCATGTTATGACGGGTAAAGTGGATAAGATTATAACGAGTCATGAAGTTGAAGAGGAACTGGAAGAAGCCATGGCCTATGAAGTAGATTTAACTAAATCACATGACAGGCAGGAGCATAAGTAATGGCTATTCTGATACTTTTTCTTATGGTGATTGGGTTTATGCTGATTGGTGTACCAATTGCAGTTTCTCTTGGTCTTTCCAGTATTATCTTTCTTAAGATGCATTCAGATTCTTCTCTTGCCTCAGTTGCGCAAACCTTGTTTTCTGCATTTGAAGGGCACTATACATTACTGGCTATTCCATTTTTTATTCTGGCTTCTGTGTTCATGTCTACCGGTGGTGTGGCTCATCGAATTATACGTTTTGCGATAGCCCTGGTAGGCTCATTTCGTGGTGGTCTGGCAATGGCTTCGGTTTTTGCCTGTATGATGTTTGCAGCATTATCCGGTTCATCGCCTGCGACAGTAGTAGCCATTGGTACAATCGCTATCGCTGGCATGATGCAGGTAGGTTATACCAAAGAATTTGCTGCCGGTGTGATCTGTAATGCCGGCACACTGGGTATTTTAATACCACCTTCCATTGTCATGGTGGTGTATGCGGCAGCCACGGATGTTTCTGTGGGTAGAATGTTTCTGGCAGGTGTTATTCCCGGATTAATGGCAGGTGGTATGTTGATGCTGGGTATTTATATTGTCGCCTGTTATAAGAACTTGCCCGCTCAACCCTGGGCTGGATGGTCTGAAGTACTCAGTGCCGCAAAAGATGCAAGCTGGGGCCTGTTATTAATTGTCATCATTCTGGGTGGTATTTATGGTGGTATTTTTACCCCAACTGAAGCTGCAGCCGTGGCGGCGATATATGCTTTTCTGATTTCAAATTTTATATATTGTGATATGGGCCCATTCAAAGAAAAAGGGGCGGGTGGTGCTATGATTCTGTGGCGGGCTTTATCAATATTCTGGCATAAAGATACTAAACAAAGTCTGTTTGAAGCTGGAAAACTGACTATCATGCTGTTATTTATTATAGCCAATGCACTTATTCTTAAACATGTATTGACCGAAGAACGTATTCCGCAAATGATTACCGAATCAATGTTAGCTGCAGGTTTTGGTCCGATTATGTTTCTTGTCGTGGTAAATGTTTTGTTATTAATTGGTGGTCAATTTATGGAGCCATCCGGTTTGCTGATTATTGTGGCACCTCTGGTATTCCCTATTGCGATTGCATTAGGAATTGACCCTATCCATCTTGGTATTATTATGGTTGTCAATATGGAAATAGGTATGATCACACCACCTGTTGGTCTTAACCTTTTTGTAACGGCAGGAGTTGCAGGAATGCAAATGCTAAAAGTGGTAAAAGCTGCGGCACCATGGCTGGCCATCATGTTTGTGTTTTTGATAATTATTACTTATGTGCCATCTGTTTCTACCTGGTTACCCACCTTGATGATGGGACCTGAAATAATAACAAATTAAATTCCTGTCAGGAGCTGATAGGTTTTACTTTTGTAATAAAGAAATCAATAACACTTATTTACCCTGATTAGTTTAAATGCTTTAGTGTGTAATTATTTAATGTTTATTTAAAAACATCTATGGGATGACATGATGAATTCTACGATTAAAACAATACTTTATGCAACAGATATGGGGGATCATATGCGCCCGGTATTTCGCTTTGCAATTAATATGGCCAGGAAACATGAAGCTAAAATTATCATGTTACATGTAATTGAGCCACTCAGCTCAGGAATTTTAGCAACTATAGATGTGTATATGCCAAAATTCAATGCCAAAGAAGTTCTTCAGGATGGAATGAAAAAAGCGCTTAAAAAAATGCAGCAACGGCTGGATAACTTTTGTGCAGATGAAAAACTAAAAGACCCATCAGACTGTGATATTATCTCCAAAGTAAAAGTAGTCAGTGGTCACCCCGCAGAAGCACTAGTACAACAAGCAGAGTTATTGGGAGCCGATCTTATCGTTGTTGGCACACATACCAATCCATCTATTAGTTCTAACCTCCTGGGATCAACAGCTCGCAGAGTAACACAAATGTCTAAAATACCTGTACTCGTGGTGCCAGTCCATGAATAAGTAGGGTGATTGTTCTCGATCTGAAAAACGTATTAATGATGAGTTAAATAAACTGGATGTTAATCGATTAGTAAACTATACACGCTTATAGAATTTAAAAACACTGGGCAGCACGGTTTTTGAAATCGGTTATTTAACATTAGATTTAGGAGAACACTTTGCCGGAGCAGAACTCCATTTCTCGTTCGAATATTAATCGGGCAATTTCCTGGGCAGGCGCGATTTTAATTGTTGTCCTTGGTGTCTATCTGTCAAATATTCGATTCATGAATAGCGAGTGGTTATCCCGTGCAGGTTGTCTGGTCGTAATGATTGGAATGTGGTCCGGCATCGGAGGAATATTCCAGGAACACCTTCTCGTCACTCGTACAAGGTGGCGGCGTCGGAACGCGATAATAAGAGCTAAAGCGAGGCTCCTTGAAGAACAGGTTGATTTTGAACAATCTGAAAAAGAGCTGGCCCAGGTAAATGACGCTTTCGATAAACAATTAACTGAAGCAACACACAGTTTACGATTGTCGATAGGCATCCTGGAGGTGTCACTTTTGATGAGTGGCACGTTTCTCTGGGGGTTCGGTGACCTTTTTGTTTGAGTAAATTAATTCAAAAACGGGTTGTCTTTAATCTTCAATATTATCAGCTTGTGCGAACTGCAAATCATATTTTTTCTTTTACCTTTCGATTATTCTGTCCAGAGTTCCCGTGCTTTTAGTCAGTATTTAATGGGATAGACAACTTTATATTATCCTGCACCTATTTAGAAACAAACTGCACCAAAAAAGTGCTAAAAGACCCGTGTGTCATTTATAAGAGCTTATGCACAGAATAAAAACGTCTAGATAACAATACAATAGAATTTTCATCGCCTATTGAGCGAACCAATTTACTGGGAACCACACAATACAGTGCACCATAATATTTTCTGGGAGAAGCGGGCTCACCATGTTCTGATATTTTTTCTCTGGGAGTTATTACTTATCAAATGTTGAGTGGAAAGCTGCCCTATGGCGTTCAAGTAGCAAAATGCAGAACCAAAGCTGCGCAAAAAAAATTACACTTTAACTCTGTTCTTGATGATGATCGTGAGATCCCGGTCTGGATTGATTACACACTCAGAAAGTCTGTTGATATTAATCCATACAAGCGTTATGGGGAATTGTCCGAGTTTCTATACGATCTGCGTCATCCAACTAAAGAGTTTCTGAATAAGACCCGCCCACCCTTAATGGAACGAAATCCAGTGCTGTTCTGGAAAAGCGTTTCTTTTATCCTGACGATTATCATTGCACTATTATTAACCAGGTGAGTCCAGTAAAAAGGATGGTTTTTTCCTTTTGACCAATACGCTTTTTTTGTTTCACTGTAGGTAAGAGTCCTGACGCAGTCACTGGGATATTTCCACCTCTCGCCAGTTCTGCTGGTTGGCATATAGATCCAGAACTGGATTCTGCATGTTCATAAGTTTTCTCTTCTAATTTTAATTGAATAGGTCTCTCAACAAAGTCATTTACATTGACATTTCAAGATCATCAATTACAGCATCGATTCCAGCCTGAGCGCAAAATTCATCGGTTTTCCCTGATGGTGCGCCACTGACACCCACACCGGCAACCAAGGAACCTCCTACCTGGACGGGCAGTCCTCCTGCAGCCATAACAATGCCTGGAACGCGTCCAATTGGGCCATTGGCCCGATCGCCAAGTGCCGAAGTAGCTGCATTAAAGTTTACTGCTGTAAATGCCTTACTCTTGCTGATGGGGACTGTAATAGGGGCGGCAATCGTATCGCGTAATGTCACCTGAACAACCCCTTGTTTGTCAACTACAGTGACACCAATTTGAATACCCTTTTTAGTACACGCTGCAATGGCAGCCTGGGCGATTTTTGTGGCTGATGATAATGATAAACTTTTAGAATTGACCATTAAAACATCATCGGCATATGTCAGGCCAGAGACAAAAATTAGTATTAATCCTGTTGTTAATTTCATCCTGTTTCCCCTTACATTGTTATTAATTTATTTTATTTGAATTTCTTGAATAATATTTTCATGCTATCTCATCAGATACAAAGTATATTCAGGGCTTTTTTATAAATCAATATACCTGAAAGTTCTCTAAGAATCCAAACAGGCATCATGTTCATCTGCTCTTTTATATTCGGCTGCCAGGCGGTAACTGTCGTATTACCTTTTACAGCAGTATAGTATTCGATTTAATCATTTTTTTCACCTATAATGTTTTTTTTGCACCTGGAGGTTAACCAGATATATACTTGTCCTTTAACAAAACCAGCTGAAAAAAGGTAATAAACTTGAGAATTACATATTCCCTATTCATTGCAGCAGTGATTATTATTCTGAGCGCCTGTACCAATATTGGCCCCCAGACCATTCCTCGCGATCGATTTAACTACAATACCGCCATTGCCGATTCCTGGAAAGAGCAAACACTGCTGAATATAGTCAAAATACGCTATGCCGACATGCCCTTGTTTGTAGAAGTATCGTCTATTGTCAGTGGCTATACATTAGAAAGTACGGTCAGTTTGAGTGGTGCTCATGTTGGCAGCGGTATAGGTAATGATGTTTTTTCTCTTGGCGGCTCGGGTAAATTTTCGGATCGCCCTACGATTACTTATTCGCCTATTACCGGTCAGCAATTTAATAAAAGTTTTATGGCTCCCATTCCTCCTAAGGCCATTTTGTTCTTAATGCAATCGGGATGGCCAGTTGATTTGATTTTCCCCTTAACCGTGACTTCGATAAATGGCCTGAAAAGTAAAATGGCTGCTGGAGTCAATCAGCGCGAAGGTGATGTGGGCTATTATAGGGTTATCAGCTTATTACGAAAAATTCAAAAATCCGGCGCTCTCGGTATGCGCTTATTGAAAAACAATGAGGGGACGGACTCAACAGTGCTGTTTTTCCATGATAAAAATATCTCTAATGATGTTAAGATCATGTTGAAAGACGTCAATACATTACTGGGGTTAAAGCTCGAAGCCCGTTCTATTAACGTTTCTTATGGCTCCATACCGGAAAATGAACAAGAAATTGCCATGTTAACCCAGTCGCTTTTACAAATAATGATAACCCTGGCCGCACAGGTCGACGTTCCTGAAGAACATGTCAAAGATGGCCGAACCGTGCCCTCAAGGAGTATGGTCGATAAACAGGGCAAAGACTGGAAAATGATTGATATCAAACACAGCGTCGAAAAACCAGAAAATGCCTTCACCGCAGTCAACTATCGTGATCACTGGTTCTGGGTTGACGATCGGGATTTTCAATCAAAACGGGCTTTTGCCTTTCTTATGATCATTTTTTCTTTGACAGAAACAGGCGGCAAAGAAGGCTTGCCTTTAGTCACTATTCCTGCGGGCTAAACTGACAGGATTTATTTAATCCTTTCAGTAAGTATTAATGTTATTTTAAGGACGCAGCTTCAACAACGGGCATACCATATTGTACCCAGTCTTCCATTCCGCCCCTGAAATAACCCAGTTTTTCAGGGGGATATCCTTCGGCAAGTTTGTTTATCGGCCTGCATGAATGACGGGGTATTTCGCTTTAGTTTATTTAGAGATTTTTGGATAAATACCAACCGTTTTAACGCCAGGGGCCGCTTGCATCGGTTGAACGCAGAAGTCCGGGCAGGGACGATTGGAACGGGCAAACTCTCCTGCCACTTTCGCATTGGGTGCTTGAACTCTTTTCACTTCAATGGTTTGCTCACTATGCTCTACCTCAAACGAGGTAAGTCCATGAGTGATATTAATATCGGCATGAAGTACACCGGGCAGTAATAACAACACAGAAATAAGTCCTTTATTGATGCTCATAATTGCCTCCTTAGCTCATTTTTATCTATTTTCAGGATAAATTTTCAACAGAATATGTTACTTTATCTTTTTTTCACGCACTAAATCTAATCATAACTCATATAATACTTAACCGAGAGTAATTTTATTATGCTACAACGTACAAATATTTTAGTAACACTTATTGTCTGTTCTTCTTTCGGCCTGTTCAATGCAGGGGTAAATAATTTAGCCTATGCTGAACAGATAAATGCTCAACAAGACCAGCAGCCCGTCGCGGGTAGAATACAGGGCAAGGTAACGGACGCTGTTGATGTTTCCGGATACACCTATGCCGAAATTGACGACGGGGAAAAGAAAGTCTGGGCCGCAGGTCCTGTCACACCGCTAAAAAAAGGAGACATAATTGAATTTTCAACAAATATGCCTATGAAAAATTTTCACAGCACATCCATGCAGCGTGATTTTCCTATAATCTATTTTGTAAGCCGTTTTATTAGCAATAAGGAAACGCCAACAACCGAAGGTGCAGAAACTGCTTCACCTCATAGTAAGATAAAGCAGCAAAGTATTGCCCAACCCGTCAAAGCAATTAATAAAGTTGCAGGCGGTAATACGATTGCTGAAATCTATAGCAATAAACAGGACTTCAGCGGGAAAACAATACGTGTACGTGGGCAGGTAACCAAGTTTACCGCCAGAATTATGGGTAAAAACTGGCTTCATATCAGGGATAGCAGTACCCTGGATGACTTGACCGTTACCACCAATGACACAGTTGCAGTTGATGATATTGTTCTCATTGAAGGTAAACTTGGGCTAGATAAGGACTTTAGTTATGGATATGTTTATCCTGTTATTCTGGAAGATGCCAGAATACTAAAGGAATAACGAAATAAGAACACATAGGTAGATATTATGTACACAGCTCAAACCCTGGTTAAAGAATCAGTCCAATTGATATCCTTACCCGAGGTCTATATTCGCTTAAGGAAGGTGATTGATGCACCGGATTCGTCCATGGCTGATGTG
>CBDTVA010000073.1:0-9978 GCA_965363935.1 uncultured Gammaproteobacteria bacterium
CAGGTTCGCACAGCATTGGGACGATTTATTGTCCAGCATATCAATGGCTTGGGGAACGAGTTGTCAGTGATCACTCTTGAGCCATCTTTGGAACAGTTATTGCATCAATCAATTCAGATGTCAGAAGATGGTGCTGGTATTGAACCTGGCCTGGCCGAGAGGATACATCAATCCTTAACAGAAAGTGCCCAGGCCCAGGAAATTAATGGCAGTCCTGCAATCTTGCTGGTTTCTGCCCAGGTGCGGGTTATGCTGATGCGTTTTGTTAAGCATACTATACCCAATATGCATGTAATAGCTTATAACGAAGTACCGGATAATATGCAGATTAAGATTGTTTCAACTGTTGGACAAGGTTAAAAGCTTTGACCGCTCAGTTTACACAGCAGCAGATTTTTCAGGATACTTTCCAGGTCATCAGGGTTTGATTAAGAGAATGAGTCAAAATAAGGTTGTCAATTATGAAAATTAAACGTTTTTTTGCTCCGGAAATGCGCGAAGCCATTCGTCAGGTTAAGGAACAATTGGGGCCGGATGCGGTTATTCTATCCAACAATAAAGTAGATGGCGGAATCGAACTGGTGGCCGCTATTGATTATGATGAAGAAGCGGTACATCGTTCAATTAATACCGATATGGCTGATAATCGTTCTACCCGTAAATCAGCTGCCGCCCCGCAAAACAGGAAAAAACGTTCAGTCTTTGCCAAAGTCAGAAAACAAAAATCTCCAGACCGGCTGGAAGATTCTATTCAGGATGATGTGATCAGCTTTAGCAACAACCATCTGGCTGCACCCAGACAGACTGCTTCACAGGAGCCTTCAGCCAATAAGCAGCCTTCAGCCAATAAACAGCCTTCAGGCAGCGAAGAGTCGCTTATGAATGAAGCTGAAGCGGAAGGTTTTAGCGAGCTGTTGCAACAGTCAACCCAGAGCCAGTCTATCAGAGCAAGGCAGGAATCTTCAGCCGTTAAAAAACACAATGCGTTTTCAAAGCCGTCTGTTCAGGAAAGAAAACAACCTTATATATCAGACTTTTCCAGTTATAAAGATGAGTTTGAACAGGATAATGTTCTGGCAGAAGAGGCTTACCCATTTGATTATGAATCTTTGGTCAGATCTGAACAGAAGCGGACGCAAAAAAACAATGACACAGAAAAGCATGATAATAATAGAAGCATGGACGGTTTTTTTTCTGCTGATAGACAAAGTGACCACACGCGTACTCATGGACAAAGCAATACGCAGGGAAAAGCTCGTGCAAAAGACTCTACTCTAAAAAGCAAGCTTGAGTGGGTTCAGGATCCTGCCCTGGTTTCTATGAAGGAAGAAATCAAATCACTGCGCGGCATACTGGAAAATCAATTATCTGGCCTGGCCTGGGGTGATTTTGCTCGTCGTCACCCGCACCGCGCTGAATTATTATCACGTCTGTACCGTCTTGGGCTCAAGTCTTCCTTAAGTGAAAAAATTGTTAAACAGCTTAAAAACAGCGATTCCCTTGAAGATAGCTGGCGTCGTTTACTGGCTATTATTTCACGCAATATTCCTACGCTTGATCATGATCTGGTGGATGAGGGCGGTATTATTGCCCTGGTTGGACCAACCGGAGTGGGTAAAACCACCAATATTGCCAAAATAGCGGCTCGTTTTACCCTCAAGTATGGTGCTAAAAACCTGGCATTGGTGACTACGGACAGTTATCGGGTGGGAGCACATGAACAACTGAAAACCTATGGTCGAATTCTTGGTGTAACAGTCTATATTGCCAATGATGAAGATGAATTAAAACAGATCCTGTCCCGTCTGGATGATAAACAACTGGTACTGATTGATACGGCAGGTATGAGCCATCGGGATTTACGGCTGGCTCAACAGCTCACCATGCTGCGCCGCAGTCATGAAAAAATGAAAATTTTGGCAGTATTGTCAGCAGCGTCCCAGACTCTGGTTATGGATGAGGTGATTAAAACATTTAAGGACAATGAACTGGATGGTTGTATTGCTTCCAAAGTTGATGAATCAACCTCTGTAGGCGGTATTATTTCAATTCTTATTGAGAATCGGCTGCAACTCAACTACATTAGTGATGGGCAGAAGGTTCCTGAAGATATACATCTGGCCAATGCAACGGATCTCCTCAAGAAGGCTTTGGAAATGGTTCGACAACATCCAGTACAGGTTAAGACGGATGAACTTGCTCTGTCTTATTCTGCTGGAGGCCTGGTCCATGCATTTGGTTAGTGTGAACGCTGCCGTGGAGAATTCTCCTACTGAAAATAGTACTCGCATGGGACAACGCACAATTTATCCGGCTCTTCACAGGAAAAAGCGACCCGAAATTTATGATCAAGCAGAAGGTTTACGACGTATGACCCAGAGTCGTCCAGTCAGAGTGATAGCAGTCAGCAGTGGTAAAGGAGGCGTTGGCAAGACCAATGTGTCAGTTAATCTTGCCATATCCATAGCGGCAACGGGTAAAAAAGTATTGATTCTGGATGCTGATCTGGGATTGGCAAATATAGATGTTTTACTTGGATTGCATACCAAATTGAATATTTCTCATGTGCTATCCGGGGAGTATGACCTTTCAGAAGTAATAATAGACGCGCCAGGCGGGATAAAGATTATACCGGCCGCTTCGGGCGTATCCAGTATGGCCAGTTTAAGTGATGTGGAAAATGCTGGAATTATTAATGCCTTTAGTGAACTGGACAATGACCTGGATGTTATGATTATTGATACTGCTGCAGGCATTGACAAGAGTGTGGTCAGTTTTTGTCGGGCTTCTCAGGAAGTAATCGTAGTAGTTTGTGATGAACCTTCGTCCATTACAGATGCTTATGCACTCATCAAAGTGCTTAATAAAGAACAAGGGATAAACCGGTTTCGAATTTTACCCAATATGGCTCATGATATGAAAGAAGGGCGTGATCTGTTTAATAAAATATTGAAAGTGACTGATCGTTTTCTGGACGTGTCCCTGGATTTTCTGGGGGCTGTTCCATTTGATATGTATCTAAGAAAGTCGGTTAAAAAACAAAATGCCGTCAGTCTGGCTTATCCAAGGAGTCCTTCGGCACAAGCTTTTGGCATGATGGCGCAAAAAATAAATAAATGGCCAATGCCAAAAAGGCCCGGTGGGCACCTGGAGTTTTTTGTCGAACGGTTAATAAACTCAAATTATGGTTAATTTGTTTAAAATAAAATCATTAGCTGAAGAGCTAGTGAGGTTGTCTTTAACTGATTTCAGGTTAAAGGACACGGGGATGTCGTTATGAGTCTCATAATGAAAAAAGCAGATGTTTATAACCAGTACCAGAAAGAGGATTTGGTTGGAAAACACGCACCCTTGGTCAAGCGTATTGCCTATCATTTAAAAAGTCGATTACCCGCTAATATTCAACTGGATGATATGATCCAGGCGGGCATGATCGGTCTGCTGGAAGCAGCTAATAACTATGATGCAACACAGGGTGCCAGCTTTGAAACTTACTCCAGTATTCGTATTCGTGGTGCCATGCTGGATGAAGTGCGTAAAAACGACTGGACTCCGCGTTCGGTACATCGCAATAGTCGCCGGGTTGCAGAAGTGGTTCGGAAAATTGAAAATGAAAAAGGCCGCGATGCACGCGATAGTGAAATTGCCCAGGCGTTAAGCATCGAACTGGATGAATACAATCGCATATTACAAGACGCCAGTGGACATAAGATGCTGAGTTTTGAAGATATTGCAATAGGAGGTGAGTCTATTCAGGATATTATCCCAAATCCCCAGACCGGACTTCTTGAGGGTCTGCAAAAAGAGAATATGAAAGCTCTGGTTGCCAATGCCGTTGCCAGTTTACCTGAGCGGGAACGGATGGTTATGGCGCTATATTACGATGAAGAACTTAATCTCAGGGAAATTGGTGTCGTGATTGGTGTCAGCGAATCCCGTGTCAGCCAAATTCATTCCCAGGCTGTTATACGCCTGCAAGCTCGCCTGTCTCAATTTACTAATGAACAGCCTTAAGTGTATTTTATTGGTATTTTGTCTTAACTGAATACAAGCCATATGAGAATTAAAGTTTATCCTTATTTTTATGAAGCCATAAAAGTAAGGAGTGCTGTTTTAACTTAATGATTTATAAAGGATTAAATGTTCACTATGACTATTTCTCCTTTTTTACTTATTTTAATCTCGAAAAATGCCTGATTATTTCGAGATATTAGCCCGTTTTACTGGTAAAAAATGATTTTTTTGCCTAAAAATATATTGAAGCTTTGAGCTAACTTGATCTTTTGGCCATTTTATTCCGGGTGGTATGGGAAACATCTCATCCAGAAAAACTGGAAAAGAACCAGTAGCTGTCGGTTTTAGAGAATAATTTGGGTTAAAATTCAATTCCGATTATTTTTTGTTATAACCTGGAGGTTGATTTGAACAAAGACATGAAAATCTTGATCGTAGATGATTTTTCAACAATGCGTCGCATTATCAAAAATCTACTCAGAGATCTTGGTTTTACCAATACAGTTGAAGCGGATGATGGTACGACAGCCGTGCCGATACTTAATGTGGGCGGGATTGACTTTCTGGTCACTGACTGGAACATGCCGGGTATGCAGGGTATTGACCTGTTAAGGCATGTCAGAGCCGATAAGAAATTATCTGCCTTGCCGGTTTTGATGGTGACAGCGGAACAAAAAAGAGAACAGATAATTGAAGCTGCCCAGGCAGGAGTAAATGGCTACATTGTTAAGCCTTTTACCGCTGCAACCCTGAAAGAAAAAATTGATAAAATTTTTGAGCGGATTGACGGTTGATAATATGCCATGCTGCTGTTGTCTGAATGCTTATCAGAGTGGCGGTCCGGATGGTTATCAGAAATGTTATCAGATTGGTCCAAAGCCAGTACTCATGTATTAGCTCATATGTTAAAGAGCGTGAGCGGTTTTTCAAATATACAATCCAAGTTGAGTAAAATAATCTATGACTGAAGATGTTGTAGTTGATGAAGCTTTTATAAAACGGGCAAAAGACCTGGTCGTCAGTGCTGAGTCCGGTAACGATGAAGAAGTTAAAATAATTCTTGATGAATTAGCGGCCATGAAAGAAACCAGCCTGTTTCAGGAACTGGGTAAATTGACCCGTGAACTGCATGAAACCTTTAAAACCTTTCGTTCAGACTCCCGTATAAATGAGCTGGCTGAAAGCGATATTCCTGATGCCAGGGAGCGTCTTCACTATGTTATCAGTATGACACAGCAGGCTGCTGATACGACAATGACACAGATCGAAGGTGCCATTCCTTTATGCGAAAACATCAGCAGAGGAACATTCGAGCTCCTGTCTGATTGGGAACGTTTTACACAAAGACAGATGGAAGCCGGGGAATTTCGACAATTAAGCAAAACTCTTAAAGGTTTTTTGCAAAGTGCCAATAATGATAGTAAGAGCCTGATGGCAAATCTTAACGAAGTGTTGATGGCACAGAGTTATCAGGATATTACCGGGCAAATCATATACAAGGTGATCCAGTTGGTTGAAGACGTGGAGAACAATCTGGTGAACCTGATTAAACTGGCTAGTAATCACAAGGGGCTTGATATGATATTAGATCCTGAAGTTGCGTACAAAAAGAAAGATAAAAGCAGTCTGGACGGGCCCGTTGTACCGGGATTGGCTGATGAAGTTGAAACCCTTTCCAGTCAGGATGAAGTTGATGATTTGCTTTCAAGTCTTGGATTTTGAGGGAATAGCTTATGTCGTTTGATGCTGATGATGAAATACTACAGGATTTTTTAATCGAAGCAGGTGAAATCATTGAGACGTTGAATGAAGAGCTTGTTGAACTTGAACAACGTCCCAATGATACGGATTTACTGAATTCGGTATTTCGTAGTTTTCATACTATCAAGGGAGGGGCGGGGTTTTTATCTTTAACGTCTTTGGTCGAACTTTGCCATCGTGCTGAAGATGTCTTTAACTTACTGCGCAATGGTGATTTGCAAGTTGACGCAAGCATTATGGATGTCATGCTGCCGGTATTGGATTCACTCAATGAAATGTTTGATAGCCTGCGTGTAGGGGAACAACCTCAAGATGCCGAGCCGGGATTACTGGCTGCGCTGGATGCTATTTTAAAAGGAGAAACAGCGGCTGAAAAAGCTGTTACGCCGGTACAGGAAACGCATGAGCCCGCTACTGAAACATCAAGCATCCCGATTGATGAAGAAGACGTCACCGATGAAGAATTCGAACAACTGCTTGATGCACTGGAGGAGCCTTCAGCCAATCAAGAGCCTTCAGCCAGAAAAGAGCCTTCAGCAAGAAAAGAGCCTTCAGCAAGAAAAGAGTCTAATAGTGCAACAAGTGGTGATGATGATATTAGTGAAGATGAATTTGAAGCACTGCTTGATCAATTGCATGGCAAAGGTCAATTTAATGCAAAAGTAAAACAATCTGATGAGCTAAGCGCAACATCAATCCCGGCATCTAAAGATAAAGTGTCTGACGATGAAATTTCCGAAGATGAATTTGAAAGTCTGTTGGATAATATACACGGTGCTGGAAAATTTGGCAAAGTAGATGAGGGCACGTTAGCTGCGGGTAAAGAGCCTTCAGCGGGTAATGAGCCCTCAGCGGGTAAAGAGTCCTCAGCGGGTAAAGAGCCCTCAGATCAAAAGCCCTCAGCTGAGCCTGTTGCCAAACAGGCCAAAGCTGAACAACCAGTAACTTCCTCAGTGAAAAAAGTTTCACCAGCCAAAAAGTCAGGGGACAGTAAAGGCCCATCTCCCGTACCAGCCGAAGCCACTGTCCGGGTCGATACCAAACGGCTGGACGACATTATGAATATGGTAGGAGAATTAGTTCTGGTACGTAACCGTCTGGTGACACTGGAACAGCAGCTGGGCAATGAAGAAATGTCCAAAGCCGTCAGTAGCCTGGATGTGGTCACAGCCGATCTGCAAATGTCGGTAATGAAAACACGGATGCAGCCTATTAAAAAAGTATTTGGACGTTTTCCAAGAGTTGTCCGGGATTTGACCCGCAGTATGAAAAAAGAAGTCAAACTGGAATTAATTGGAGAAGATACTGATCTGGATAAAAATCTGGTGGAAGCACTGGCTGACCCGCTGGTACATCTGGTCAGAAATTCAGTCGATCATGGTGTTGAAAGTCCGGAGGTCCGGGTAAAAGCTGGTAAACAACCACAAGGCACCGTTATTCTGGCAGCAGAGCAGGAAGGCGATCACATTATGTTATCCATCGAAGACGATGGTGCCGGTATGAATGCGGATAAATTACGTAAAATAGTCGTTGACAAAGGTTTGATGGATGAAGAAACTGCCGCTCGTCTGGATGATAAAGAATGTTTCAACCTGATTTTTATGCCTGGTTTTTCAACTAAAGAGAAGATATCCGATATATCCGGCCGTGGTGTGGGAATGGACGTGGTTAAAACACGTATTGCTCAACTTAACGGTGGTATTGATATCGACTCTGAAGAAGGAAAAGGAACTCGTATCGCTATCAAAGTGCCCCTGACGCTGGCTATTATGCCGACCCTGATGGTGAAGTTAAAAGATCAGGCCTTTGCCTTACCTTTGGTCAGTGTCAGTGAAATCTTTCATCTTGATTTAACTAAAACCAATTTAGTGGATGGTCAATTGATCATTATGGTCAGAGACAAGCCTTTGCCGTTGTTTTACCTGACCCGCTGGCTGGTGAAAGGCTGTGAATATGAAGACCTGCCTAATGAAGGGCATGTAGTCGTTGTTCATGTGGGAAGCAAAAAAGTGGGATTTGTAGTAAATCATCTTATTGGTCAGGAAGAAGTAGTGATCAAACCACTGGGTTCGCTTTTGCAGGGTACCGATGGTCTGGCAGGAGCAACGATTACAGGGGACGGTAAAATTGCTTTAATTCTTGACGTTCCAACTCTTATGACATCACGTGCCCACTAGTTTGTGTGTTTGCAATAATATTAAGTCCAGGCATAGCTCAGGCTGTGTTTTTGCAAAAACATCATGTCGTAGGGACAATTATCCAGTTCACTTAGTTAAGGTATAAATGATCGATTTCCTGAGCATATTTGGTTTAATTCTTGGTGTTGGTGCCATATTACTAGGCCAATACCTTGATGGTGGTCATCTTTCAACACTGGTCAATGGACCTGCCGCATTGATTGTTCTGGGGGGAACTTTTGGTGCAGTGATGCTGCAATCCCCGGCGAATATTTTTTTCCGCGGATTAAAATTATTTGCCTGGGTATTTTTCCCGCCACGTTTTCATACTGAAGAAACGATTGCCCGCATAGTGGACTGGAGTAATATTGCCCGAAAAGAGGGACTGTTAGGACTGGAAATTGTGGCTGAAGAAGAAGACGATTTATTTGCCCGCAAAGGTCTTGAACTATTGGTCGATGGCAGTGAGCCTGAAGTGATGCGTTCAATTATGGAACTGGAAATTGATGCAAAAGAAAGTTTTGATATTTTGGCAACAAAAATTTATGAAGCTATGGGAGGATTTTCTCCCACCATCGGTATTATTGGTGCGGTGATGGGATTGATCCATGTTATGGGCAATCTGTCAGATCCCAGCAAATTAGGCAGTGGTATTGCTGTTGCTTTTGTCGCCACCATTTATGGTGTTGGTGCGGCTAATCTGCTCTTTATTCCGATTTCCAGCAAACTGAAAGCATTGGTCAGTAATGAAGTGCGCTTTCGTGAGATGATCGTGGAAGGTATGGTGTCTATTGCCGAAGGTGAAAATCCAAGAAATATTCAGCGTAAGCTGGAAGGCTATCTGGACAAAACCATAAAGGATGACGATGCTGGCGAGTTGCTGTAGCAGGCAGAGCCTTCAGCGGATAATAAAGAGCCCTCAGCGACAGAGCCTTCAGCAAATAAAAGGCCCTCAGCGAATAAAAGCACCTCAATAAATAAAGAGCCCTGGCTATGTCAAGACGAAAAAAAAAGCAGGAAGAACATATTAACCTTGAGCGGTGGCTTGTGTCCTATGCAGATTTTATCACCCTGCTGTTTGCTTTTTTCGTCGTTATGTATGCAATATCATCAGTTAATGAGGGTAAATATCGAGTTTTATCTGACACTTTGAATGAAGTATTTCAAGCGCGTCCTACTGCTCCCACACCTATTGAATTTGATAATGCCCTGCTAGACCAGCCTTCCATGTCAGAAGATCCGGATTTTATTGATTTGCCGGTGCCGGAAAATGACAATAATTTGACACCACCAGAAAATCCGGAACTGGAAACTCTGTCAGAAGAAATTTCTCAGGCAGTTCAACCATTGATTGATAATGAACTTATTAATATTAAGAAAACCGATCACTGGTTAGAAATTGATATTAAATCCAGTATTCTGTTTAGTAGTGGTGATGCCAAACTGTCCGAGGATGCAGAAGATGTACTATCATCCATCGCAACGCTATTGAAAGACTATCCCAATGATGTGCAGGTGGAGGGATTTACGGATAATGTACCCATCAATACTGCGCATTTTCCTTCCAACTGGGAGTTATCATCTTCACGCGCGGCCAGTGTAGTGCATTTATTTGAAGAAGAAGGTGTAGATCCGAGACGTATGCAGGCCATTGGTTATGGTGAACATCGTCCTATTGAGGATAATGCATCGGCTAGTGGTCAAAATGCCAACCGCCGTGTGAATCTGGTAATATTGGGACAGGGTGACCAGCGCCAGATTATGCAGCAAAGAAGTCAGAGTCTGAAACAAAGTGCTCCGAAGAAAACCGGACTTAAGGAGCCGGAGCAAGGTTTTAATCCTGTTTTTGATATTCAATAAGTCAATCGAATATAACTCTCGTCAAATATTTCCCGAATCCTAACCCGGACGAGCTGGATAAGAGACAAATCACTGGGATAATGACTTAATACGGAAATAAATTTCCTAAAGTCCTAACCCGGACAAGCTGGATAAGTCTCTTATACAATAATATTTATTTCTTTGT
>CBDTVA010000074.1:0-9859 GCA_965363935.1 uncultured Gammaproteobacteria bacterium
TTCTGGCAAGTGACAGGCAGAACAGACTTCATAAACATCCAGACCATTTTCCACATCCGGTGTTAAATGCAATGCAGCATCCTGTTCACCACCACCTTTATTCCAGCCTGCTGCTTTGGCATGCCCATCGGATTGTGAAGATGCTAAAGCAAAGCCACTCACAGCAATAGCTGTTGAGAATGCCAGCATACTAATTGCTGATTTCAATTTCATTTCAGGTAAACTCCCCTATAAGTGTTAACAACAAGCATTTAACTAACAATTTAAACTGGCGATATTCTTTCACATCAAAGACCTGAATACCTTGATAAACATCAACACTTTCTAATATTCAATAATCTTTAACTTGATCAGACCCTTAAGAGATGGACTTGGTTCGATGCCCATCTCAGACAAGCAATTTATTACTGCTTGGAAAGCCATTCCGCTATTGCTTTTTTCTCTTCATCTGTGGTCAGGTGAGTGATGCCTTTCATAGCAGCAGTCATACCATTATTTCTTTTTCCACTCTGAATATCTTTCATCTGGTTAAAAGCATAATCTGCATTTTGACCAGCTAACTTAGGATAGCTTGGCATAATGGGAGTATTGGCATCCTTACCATGACAGGCGGAACAACCGCCCTTGGTTGGATCCATGTACAATGCACCACCGTCCAAAGCAACTGCACTTGAAGCAAAACCAATACCGCCAGCACAGGCAGCAGCCATTACAAATTGAGTTAATTTTTTCATAGTTTTTCCTAGATTTGTTCTATTTGAAATTTGTGTTGAACATTTATGTGAACACTCTCTTTAAACATTCTCTTTAAATATTAGCGTTCCTGTTCAGCGTACATCAATATAGCTTAACGCTTGCTGAATCAAGTGAGATTCAATACATCACTGTGCGTTATATCATACAGTTTTTAGCTTAGCAAAACAAAGGAGGGGGAACCAATTTGCTCCCCCTCCTTATTTAGTCTAGATGAAGATAGAGTTATTTTTTAATAACCTTCGCATCATGTTCTTCCAGATAAGTTTTGGCTCTCAGACCAATATCTGCCGCTTTAACCTGATATTGCCAGTGTTGACCAGCCCAAAGCGTCGCATTCTGCCAGTCTTTCTTAGCTACAGCCGCTTCAGACTTCTTCTTAGCTTCGTCTGCGAAACCTAATTGGTCAGTCGCATCTTCAACCAGAGAAACAACAGGCGGGAAGTCTTTATAGTTGGTGCTGGTAATATAACCAACTACCGAGTTAATGACTGCCTGAGTATCATTATTAGTCTTAACCTGCTTGTCAAAGTCAGCTTTAGTGTAGGCCTGACCTTCCTTCACACTACCCGCTTTCGCTTTATAGCCCTTAGGTTTAACTAACAGATAACCTTCCATTTCCAAATGCAGTGCTGAACAGAATTCAGTACAGTAGTATGGATAGACACCTTCTTTATGAACTTTAAACGTGGCACTAACCGTTTTACCAGGCTCAAGCGACAAATTCACATTGTGAGCATAGATAGCAAAACCATGCGTTTCATCTTCTGCACGCTCCAGGTTGGTCAGATGCAGTTCTATGATATCGCCTGCTTCAGCTTCAATGGTTTCAGGTGTAATATGTGAACGAATAGTTGTACCATTCACAACAACTTTACATTGACCACTAGCATCACAGCTGCGAGTTGTCTTCTCACGACCCGCGCGAGTTTTAAACTCAGAACGCTTATCTTCACGAGAGTTCCAGCCCGACTTATACCGTACCCCAGGCTTCAGTTTATCCGCCTTAATAGCTGCTACATAGTGCGGTTCACCCAGAGGCAAAGGCATATCGTAGAGCAATTCCATCTTGTCACCACTGATATCAATCAGCTGGTGATTCTGAGGATGCAAAGGACCCACAGGGTTAAAGCGGTCAATGGCCAGTTTATTCAAAGCAACCAGGTATTTACCATCTGGAGAAACCGTATCACCTTCCATAGTCATTAAGTGACCAATGTTATAGTGAATAGCTATCTTATCGAGAACCTTACCTTCACAGTAATCCCATTTAGCCACCATGGAATCAACATATAAAGAAGTATAAACCACACATTCTTTAGAATCATACTGGGTGTGTAAAGGTCCAAGCCCAAGCTCTACCTGTTTATGCAAAGCATCTTTCATACCAATAATGGGGATACCATAAGGATCTTTGCTTTCAAACTTTTTGTTTTTAATGGCATTCTGAATTTTAGCAAAATCATAAACATAAGCATGACTGTCTAACTTACCAGAAACAATGATGTATTTACCATCAGGTGAAACATCAACACCATGAGGACTCTTTGGTTCAGGGATCAGGAACAAAGCATTGTTCTCGACCATAGTATCCATCATCAGGACATCATGACCATTAATTTTCTTCGCTTTACCGGCTTTAACCAGCTCTGCAGCTTTTCTCCAGTTAACAACGTGAAGAAAATCGGTGTCTTTTTGCGAACAACCCGCCTCATAGGGGGGGCGTCCTTTTTCAATACCACCAACATAACGTTCAGAACAAAAAGAGTTAGTAAAAGACCAGCTTTCAGAAGGTCCCTTACCAAAGTCTGATAAATCCTGACTGTATGGAGGTGCTTCTACGGAAAAAGATTCTGAAGGAACCAGGCGTCCTATTTTATAATCAAATTTCCAATACGTCATGCCGCCACGGTATTTCTCATTAAAATCTTCCAGTGGCACATAAATATTTTCAAAAGGTGCGGGATACTGTGCTGCTTCAATAACATATTCTGTGTTAGAGGATACGAAAGCACCACCATGAGATGATTTAAAAATAGGGTTAACAACGATCTGTTTGGTTTCAAAATCGTGCAAATCAATAACAGCAATACGTGGATTGGCTTTATCATTGATGAAAACATACTTGCCATCATAATCACCATTTTGTTCTGAAAATGCCGGGTGATGAGTATCCCCATAGGTTATTTCAGTTGGGTGTATCTGACCTTGTGCCAATACTTTCTTGGATTCATCGTCAAAACCATAACCCTGCCAGGGTTCTGGTGTGAAAACAGCAACATACTTTAAAATACGCATGGAAGGAATGCCGTAGATTATTAGCTGTCCACTTTGTCCACCTGAACTGACTGCGATGTACTCATCACGTCCACCCGTTGGGGTGTAGGTCTTTGCCGCTGCTAGCAAATCCTTCTGGGTCAGACCTCTGGCCTTCATCACATCTTCAAGCGAAGACGCAGCGGTAGCACTGGACATTGCACCGATAGAAATGCTGACACCAGCTAGCAATGAGACAGCGCTCTTGCTTATTATTTTCATATATTTGCACCCTTTTCTGGTTAAAGCTGTTCTTATAAAAAGAAGAAAACTGTCTCTACAGACTAGCACTTTCTATGGCATATACAATATAAAGTGCGGCATATGACACAGTTTTATTTACAGGTGAATATAAAGCCAACAAATATTAATAACCTTGATCTATATCAAAAGCCATTTTTCTAGCTAAATAAAGGCCGTTATGTATATAATTTAAGCTGATTTTAAATTTGAATCACAGTTTTGCACCAGGATAATTCCCGGTTATTTAACATCAGCTATACCCAAACTACTTGAAAATGCAGGAATTCAGTGAGTCCATAAGTTTGTTATTCAAGGCATGAAGTCGCATGAATAGCCAACCTATTTAAAGACTTCATAACGCCGAAGAACGAACTTATGGGTTTGCTGAAACCTGCATTTTCAAGTTGTTTGGGTAAAAAATACTTTCGCTATTTATAACTGGCATTTGAGTCTTCTATATATTGAAATCCCGCAGTGATAAAACAGCACATTGGTATCGAATGATTGATTCACTAATGGGTTCACTAAAAGCACAATTGGCACTTCTTGATTCTAATACACAGCAGGAAAGAACTGACTTTGGCTATATCAGTCTACAAACACCGATAGAACAGTCTGTACCTCTCATTGCAGCGACTATGAATGAAAGTTTTTTCCTGACAAAACCGGATAGCGGATTTTCCTTACTCGGCCTGGGCTCAATTCTGACCCTGCAAGCAAAAGGCAGCAATCGCTTAAAATCAATTAAATCCGATTATTCTAAAATACTTAATAAATGGTTTAATAAAAAACAGATTCCGCCTATTGCATTTTTGGCCTTTGCTTTTGATGAAAACGATCCCATGACTGGTAGCTGGGAACAGTTTCCAAATACGCTTTTGACGGTTCCTGCTGTTATGATTAAAGAAATCAATTCATGCCAGTCTCTGCAGATCAATATACAACTCGACCAGACAACCTATGACAATAACTTCAAGCACATAAAACAACTGCTTAACCGCTATCTGAAGCAGGTGGAACAACTGACAAATTTGTCAAAAGAAATAACACGGGTAAATTTAAATACCAGGCAAGCATCCGCTGAGAGCCTTTCACCGGCTAAAGGCTTTTCATCCGCTGAGGGCTCTTTATCCGCTGAGAGCTCTTTATCCGCTAAAGGCTCTTTATCCGCTAAAGGCTCCTGGCAAACTCTTAGCCGCAATGCCATTACACAGATTAAATCAGGCAATTTAGATAAGCTGGTGACCAGCCGTAAACAGTCTCTACAAACACAGAACAGCATTTCGGTGCCAGGACTGATGCAAAAATTGGCTAAGCATTATCCAGCCTGCACTATTTTTAATTACCAGCTGTCAGGAAAGAATATCGTATCAGCATCCCCTGAACGTTTGTTGACTCTACAACATCCTGATATTCAAAGTGACGCCATCGGTGGTACAATTCAGAGAAAAAAACAGCAGGGTAACAACCGATCAAGCGCTAAATCCGCTTTTCTACCCTTATTTTTCAAACAATCACTCTTCCAGACAGAACCTGAAGCAGCTGAAAGTAAAAAGTTACTAAAAGAACACGCTTTTATTACCCAGGATATTTATCAGCGCCTTGATCCGCTTTGCAATACCCTGAAAATGCCGATCTCACCAATATTGATGAAATTGCATAATCTGTATCATCTGGAAACACCGATTCAGGGCAAGCTTATGCCTGAATATGATCTTTTTGATGTCATTGAAACCCTGCATCCCACTCCTGCAGTCGCCGGTTTTCCAGCACATGAGGCCAGACAATGGCTATTGGAAAACGAAAATTATCACCGGGGCTGGTATACGGGTGCTTTTGGCTGGCTGGATGGAAATCACGACGGCGAACTGTTTGTTATGCTGCGCTGTGCATTAATAAAGGACAAGCAAGTGGATTTGTTTGCCGGTGCCGGTCTGGTTGCAGAGTCTGAACCCGAGATTGAATGGCAGGAAACTGAATTAAAAATGCAAACCATTTTAGAAATGCTGTGATGCATGCCAGTACCTGCTAGAATAACCCCATCGCTTCTATATCAGCAGGAAGAAAAAGATGCTCCGTCCCATCTCGATTCGCATCAATATTCTCAGCAATTTTCTTATCATAGTCGGACTTGTGGCAGCATTGCTAATGGGATTGCAGTACTATTTCAGCCAGCAGCTGGCCATTTCGGCAGCCCATAAAAGTTTCACCCAGACAGCCGAGAAAATAACCCAGCATATCCAGGCCAGAGACGCTACCACCAAAAATACCCTTTATCTCACTGAGCTCTATCCCGGCCTGTCACTGCCACCCATGGATGCCCTCCATAGTAATACGATTAAACGCTTCGCACTGAATATGCAACGTTCTGCCAATATCTATGCCATGTACATCGGTCACCCAAACGGTGACTTCTTCGAAGTGATCAATATGAATATATCAGCGCATCTTCATAAGCATTTCAAAGCACCAGAGGGCACTCGGTGGACGGTTATCAGGATCATTAGTTCTGCCGATGGAAGAACACGCCATTTTAATTACCTTGACAACAACTTTCACCTGCTTGCAAAACGTTCAGAAAAATCAGATTATCTGGCCAACAAACGACCATGGTTTATTCAGGCTTCGCAAAGTGACAAGGCCATAAGAACTGATGCCTATTTCTTCACCATCCTCCAGCAAAAAGGGGTCACTTTTGCCAAAGTGATCAATGGTTCCAAAGCGGTTCTGGCTATTGATTTCTCGTTAACGAAACTTAATGGCCTGCTCCGTCAGCAGCGGATTGATCCAAGCAGTGAATTGCTGCTGTTTGGCAGGGACGGCAGCGTCATGGCATCGTCTAATAGCCAGACGGCAGATAAGAAAATCAACACCTACCTTACGCAACTACTTAAAGAGGGTCAAACAGAACGCATTATTCGCTATAAAGACAAAGATAAAGATGAAGACAAGTTCGCAATGGTCACTGATCTTTCCAGGGATCAGAGTAGCAACACACATCTGGGAATTACTATAAATGCAGATGTAATGCTCAATCCATACCTTGAACAAATTGTCTTTTCCCTGGCCATAGCGGGCATATTTTTATTATTTACCATTCCCCTGATTCTTTACTTGACCTCACGCATCGTCAAACCTATCAAAGCTCTGATGGTGCAAAATCACAAAATAAAAGATCGGAATTTTGATAATGTCACACCCATCAGTTCAAATATTATAGAGATTAGAGACCTCTCTGATTCACTTGTTTCCATGTCACAAAGCATCCAGGATTATCAAAAAGCACAACAGGAGTTAATGGACTCCTTTATCCGCCTGATCGCCGACGCCATTGATGCCAAATCTTCCTACACCGGAGGCCATTGTCAACGAGTGCCGGAAATTGCCATGATGCTGGCTAAAACAGTCAGCGAAAGCGAAAAAGAGGTATTCAAACAATTTAAACTGGAGAGTGGTGACGCCTGGCGGGAATTTGAGATCGGTGCCTGGCTGCATGATTGCGGCAAGGTGACAACTCCAGAGTATGTGGTTGACAAAGCAACAAAGCTTGAAACTATCTATAACCGGATCCACGAGATCCGAACCCGATTTGAAGCTATCTGGAGAGATATTGAGATTGAATATTATCAACGTCTTATTAATAATGAAAACTCGGAAAGCCTTGCGCTATGGAGACACGATGCACAGCAGGCCTTGCAGAATGATTATGTTTTTCTCGCCGAAGCAAATATTGGCGGCGAATTTATGGACGAAGATAAAATAGAGCGCATTAAATCCATAGCACAGCGTACCTGGGTACGCCATTTCAACGACCGTATCGGACTTTCTGAAACAGAATTGTTACGCTACCAGGGTGTTGAAGAACAAACTTTACCAGCCGTTGAACCACTATTGAGTGATAGACCGGAACACCTTGTTGAACGGGTTAACTTTGACGAAGAAAGCTACCGAAAGCAGGGTTTCAAAATGGATGTTCCTGAATACCTGTACAACTACGGCGAACTTTACAATCTCTGCATAGAAAAAGGTACACTCACCGATGAAGAACGTTTTAAAATCAATGAACACGTGATCATGTCTATCAAAATGCTTGAAACGCTCCCCTACCCGGAACACATGCAGCAAATTCCAGAATATGCCGGAACGCATCATGAGACAATGATTGGTACAGGATACCCACGAAAATTAAGTAAAGAAAAACTGTCCATACCTGCCCGTATCATGGCGATTGCCGATATTTTTGAAGCCCTCACAGCATCCGATCGGCCCTATAAAAAAGGTAAAAAGCTCTCGGAAGCCCTTCGTATTATGAGTTTTATGGAAAAAGATCAACATATAGATGGCGATCTTTTTGCACTCTTTTTACAATCGGGTATTTATAAAGAGTATGCCAGAAAGCATCTTAGCCCTGAACAGATAGATGCTGTAGATATACAGGCATTAACTCTAACTCCGCAAGACAAATCCGATCCCAAGAATTCAGTCAAATACCAGACTTAAAACAAACATGAGTTATATTGGAACCTTAAACTATCAATGGGCATTCAGCCTGATAAACTACTTTGCCCTGCACGGTGTGACTCAGGCGGTTATCTCACCAGGCTCCCGTTCCACACCACTGGCGCTGGCCTGTGAAAAACACCCGGACATAACTACCTGGATTCAAATTGACGAACGCAGTGCCGGTTTTTTTGCCCTGGGGCTGGCACAGCAGGAGTGTAAACCGGTCATCCTGATTTGCACTTCAGGCAGTGCAGTCACACACTGGTTTCCAGCCGTAGTCGAGGCCAATCACTCCTACACCCCATTACTTTTATTATCAGCCGACAGGCCAGTGGAATTACAACACTGTGGTGCCAATCAAACCATTGATCAGAATTTTTTATTCGGTTCTCATGTTCGTGATTCAATTTCCCTTGAACATGCTGATGAAACCCTGTTAAAGAATAATTATCTGAAACGGATCACCCTGCAGGCTTATGGAAAATCTCTGAATCGAAAGCCCGGACCGGTACATATAAATATTCCATTCAGAGAACCCCTGCTGCCCCGGCGTTTTATAGCAGAAGAACTCAATCGCTTTATCGGTCAATTGAGTGAACAAATCATTACCACAGACACACTGGCTATTCAATCAAGTACTTCAAGATTGACCATTGCCAAAACAACGTTACAATTATTGACTCAAAAGCTGGAAACAGGTAATGGAATCATAATCTGTGGTCGTTTAACCACTCAGGAACACAAAGAATTTGCTATACGGTTGCCCGAACTGGCTGAAAAACTGAATTGTCCGGTTCTGCTTGATCCCTTATCAATGCAGCGTTTTGCACAATCGCCCAGTGCGCACTTTATTTATAATTATGATCATTTTCTGAAACAGCACCTGACGCACTCAAATAATGATAACAACCCATTTACTCCGGACTGGGTAATGCGCTTTGGCCAGTTTCCGGTTTCAAAAAACCTGATGAGATACCTGCAACACCTTGAGTGTCACAACATCCTGATCAACAGCTTTGGTGAGTGGCTGGATCCCATCCATAAAGCCAATACTCTGTTGCACACATCGCCAGCCGAGCTCTGCAAACAATTATTAAACAATCCTCTAAAAGCCAATCAGCCAAGCTGTCTGAATCAGTGGCAAGAGGCTGATCGCAAAGCAGAAGATAAAATTCAACACACTCTGGAAACCTTACCCCTTTTATTTGAAGGTCACGTCATTAGTGCCTTGCTTAAATCCATTCCAGATAACAGTTTCCTGTTTAGCGGCAATTCTATGGCAATTCGTGACTTTGATACCTTTATCACTCGTTCCTCTGCCAGTGGAAAAAATCTGGCTTTTTTTGGTAACCGGGGTGTCAGCGGTATAGATGGCAACTTATCAACTTTTTTGGGGCTTCTGGCTAATGGACAGCAGAGCAAAAAACGCCTGTCTCATAATAAATGTTATGGAGTGGCCTTACTAGGTGATTTAAGTTTCTATCACGATATGAATGGCCTGTTGATGTGCAAAAACCTGGCAGCCATGGGTTACAATGCTACAATCCTGTTACTTAATAATAGCGGTGGTGGTATTTTCAATTATTTACCACAAGCACAACTGGATGATTTTGATAAACTCTGGAAAACGGATACCGGTCTGGATTTTCAGCACAGTGCAAAATTGTACGGATTGGATTATCTTCGGATTGAAAGCACAGAAGAGCTGGAAAGCAAACTTCCCGATGTATTTACCCAGTCCGGTATTCAATTAGTAGAAATTATTATCGATCAGAAAACTAGTGTAGAATGTCATAAGCAGATTTAAGTGACTTCTTGTGCAATGAATCCGTGCTGAGGAGTAGAGTTTACTATTCAGAGAAGTCCATATCATCATGTAGGCTTCAATTCGGCATCCATGCCTCATAGACCTCTGAACAGTAAACTCTACTCCTCAGTACGAACTATATATTCCTGAACAGAAATTTTTTAATTATATTGTAGAAACCCAAATGACCTGGAACAATGTAAACCAATACGATTTTACCGACATACTTTATGAGCA
>CBDTVA010000075.1:0-9839 GCA_965363935.1 uncultured Gammaproteobacteria bacterium
GAGCCTTCAGCTAACAATAAGCCTTTCACACAAAGCTCTGACCTGGATACTCATCAGCTGGCTTTTAAAGATGATGCAGTAAATCAGTGTATTAGTAAAATACAGAAAAACCTTGGCAGCAGACTGGAAAAAATAACCGCTAGTGATGGTGGCTTTCTGGTGGTTGTTAATACGCTGGATAATAATGATGAAGAACTGGCAGAAATGCTGTCTCAGGAAATTCCAGTGGTTATCATTGATCATCGAACCATGAAAGGTTTATTGCGACTTGGTCAAAGTTCCCCTGTTGCCAATGCAACGACAGTCTTTGATGTAAATGGTGTAAATGAGGTGTCAGTGCCAAAACTAGCAGAGTCTCCATTGATTGCACTTTCCAAACGCAAGTTAAAATCAGCCGAAATTTTGATTGAACAACAATGCCACTCAGATGCGATGGGATTATTAGGATCATCTATGTTAAATCTCGTGGCAGGTAATGCAGGCTTAAGTCAGCCGCCAACGCCTGAACAATCCAGTGTTTGGCTCTATGGTGAAGCCATGCCTCAGGGAGTTGTTAATAATGAACAGGTCACTGCAATATTACGAGCCATGAGTTTAACTCAGGCACAGATAATTCCTGAAGCACTATTATATGAAGTATTGGAAGATGCTCGGTCGTTGGTGCTTTCGTGAGTTACCAGGGCTCAAAACATGTTTTTACAACTTCCAGGATAAAATGCTCAGTGTAGTTCAGTTTTGCATGACTAAATCGACCATTTTGCCGTGTGAGTCGATAATCAACTTGGCTTTTTGATATTTATCTTCAAGCACTTTTTGGCGCAATCCCTGCAAGCTTCGAAAAGGCATTTCCCGTATCAATTGGTTGATTAGCCAGATGGGCAGGTTTCCTTCCGGGTTGGTGTGATGTGTCCAGGTAACCCGGGTCAGGCTATCCTGTAGAGGCTCCAGTAGATAGTGGCCGTGGGAATGTTTTACCCGTACCAGTGAAGTATTGCCAATGCGTGAACAGGCAGTACTGGTATTTTGTGCACAAAACTCCGGCACGACGTTCATATGGATGCTGACAGAGTTTGTTTTGTGGGAGCGTGTTATCGTTGAATGGAAGATAAATTCACGGTTTCTGGCAGGAAAAGGCAGGTTATGGACTTGATAATGGTAACATTCTGAAAATGATTTTCTAAGCAGCAAGAGAGGATTTTTACAGCGGTGTACCCAGTCACTGCAGGCATTTATATCTAAAATAACAGCCAGCAGACTGTCCAGAGAAGTATTGATCAGTACCTCTCCCCGGAATGATTTGACTTCATCGGACCAGTATTTTTTTAAATACACTTTTATGCCGTCTTCATCCCTGACCTGTTGCCAGTCATACTCAGAGCCTGCAATAAAACCTGGAAGCAGCAGGAATGCCGTGAGCAAAAGCAATAATTTGAAATGTGTTCCCATTAGAACATCTCCAAATTTTTTATCAGGTGGTTTTTATTCCTCTATCTATTGACCTGATTCACTATGGCTTACGGGTAAGTCAGGTCTGTTTACTATCCTTTAAACATATTATAAAAAAATTATTATTCACTGTAATTGACTGGTATCACGGGATCGTGTGAATTAGTGACCATTTATTGATTTTGTTCTTTTTTTAGCAAAATGTAGCAATAAATTATTATTTCTATTGATGTTTGCTCACAAAATCACTAAAATCGCGGGTAATTTTCTACGCACATCAGCAATAACGACCTGAATTTATAGAACCCCCAAGGGGATATATAAAGTCCCAAAAGGGCTTTTTATATGTCTGCTGAGGGCTATTATGTCCGCTGAGGGCTCTATGCCCGCTGAGGGCTCTGTGTCCGCTGAGGCGACTTTCCGTGTATTTAAGGTTTTGTGCCACTAATAGACATTATTGGTACAGATACTTTTTTCACTATCGGAAAGCAAGTTTTGAGTTTCATTGCTAAGCTCTTAACCAGCTTAAATGCTGGATAAATGCAGGACTCAATAAAAAAACAAAGCAAATAAAAACAGATTCTTTACATTGATTAATAAGATTTTAACCAGAGTATTATTATGGCTGATTTAAGCAAATACCGTAACATAGGCATTTTCGCACACGTTGATGCGGGCAAGACCACGACGACCGAACGTATTTTGAATCTGACGGGCAAAACCCATAAGATTGGTGAAGTACATGATGGTGAAGCAACCACCGACTTTATGGAACAGGAGCAGGAGCGTGGTATTACCATTCAATCTGCTGCCACTTCCTGTGAATGGGATGGTCATCGCCTGAATATTATTGATACCCCGGGACACGTTGACTTCACTATTGAAGTGTATCGTTCCCTGAAAGTACTTGACGGTGGCGTAGGTGTGTTCTGTGGTTCTGGCGGTGTTGAGCCTCAGTCTGAAACCAACTGGCGCTATGCTAATGACTCTGAAGTTGCCCGGGTTATTTTTGTTAATAAGCTGGATCGTCTGGGTGCGGACTTCTATCGTGTGGTGGAACAGGTCAGAAATGTATTGCAGGCCAATGCCCTGGTAATGACGCTGCCAATCGGTATTGAAGATGATTTCATCGGAGTGGTTGATTTATTAACCCGCAAAGCCTGGGTCTGGGATAACTCAGGTGACCCAAGCAGCTATGAAGTGCAGGATGTGCCTGCGGATATGACGGATAAAGTTGAAGAATTCCGTGAACAATTAGTTGAAATGGCTCTGGAGCAGGATGATGACCTGATGGAAGCCTATCTGGAAGGTGAAGAACCTTCTATAGATGAGGTCAAACTCTGTATCCGTAAAGGTACTATTGCGCTGGACTTCTTCCCTACCTATTGCGGCTCTGCGTTCAAAAACAAAGGCATCCAGTTAGTACTGAATGCGGTAGTTGATTACCTGCCTAACCCGACTGAAGTGAAACCTCAGCCTGAAGTTGACCTGGAGGGTACTGAAACTGGCGAATACGCCATTGTTGATGTCGAAAAACCTGTTCGTGCTCTGGCGTTCAAGATTATGGATGACCGTTTTGGTGCTCTGACTTTTACCCGCATTTATTCTGGCCGGGTGGACAGAGGTATGACCTTACTGAATACCTTTACCGGAAAAACCGAACGTATTGGCCGTATTGTTGAAATGCATGCCGATTCTCGCGAGGAACTGGATTCCTGTGAAGCGGGTGATATTGTGGCCTTTGTTGGTTTAAAGAACACTCAGACCGGTCATACCTTAAGTGATCCGAAAAACGTGGCTACATTAGAGCCTATGGTGTTCCCTGATCCGGTTATATCTATCGCCATCAATCCAAAGGATAAGGGCGGTTCTGAGAAAATGGGTATTGCCCTGAACAAGATGGTTAAAGAAGATCCTTCTTTTCACGTTGAAACCGATGAAGAAAGCGGTGAAACCATTCTTAAGGGTATGGGTGAACTGCACCTGGATATCAAAATTGATATCCTCAAGCGTACTCATGGTGTGGACGTCGAAGTGGGTAAACCTCAGGTAGCCTACCGTGAATCCATCACCAAAGCGATTGAAGACAGCTACACACATAAGAAACAGTCCGGTGGATCAGGTCAGTTTGGTCGAATTGACTACACCATTCAGCCTGGAGAACCCAATAGCGGTTACACGTTTGAGTCTACGGTCACCGGTGGTAATGTACCCAGTGAATACTGGGGTGCCATTGAGAAAGCGTTTGGCAGAATGATGAATGAAGGTGTGCTGGCAGGCTTCCCATGTGTTGACGTATCGGTCAACTTACAGGATGGTGCCTACCATGCGGTGGATTCATCGGCAATGGCCTTTGAACTGGCTGCTAATGGCGCTTATCGTCAGTCCATGCAAAAAGCAGGTCCTCAGTTACTCGAGCCGATTATGAAAGTGGATGTCTTTACACCGGAAGTGCATGTGGGTGACTGTATTGGTGATTTGAACCGCCGTCGCGGCATGATCAAGGATCAGGAGTCTACTCCAACAGGTGTGCGCATTAAAGCGGACGCACCTCTGAGTGAAATGTTTGGTTATATTGGTGATTTGCGTACCATGACTTCCGGTCGTGGTCAGTTTTCCATGGAATTTTCTCACTACAGTGCATGTCCTAAGAATGTTGCTGAAGAAGTGATTAAAGAAACCAAAGCGCGCAAAGAAGCTAAGAAGTAAGAAACTGCTTTTATTGCTAAAAAGGCTGGTTGCTCTTAACAGGAGCATTCGGCCTTTTTTGTCTGAGGGTTAACTATTTATGCAATGTCGCAAAGGTTGTGGTGCCTGCTGTATCGCACCTTCAATTTCTACAGCAATCCCTGGAATGGCGAAAGGTAAACCGGCCGGTGAACGTTGTATTCAGTTGAATGAAAACAACTGCTGTAAACTTTTTGCCCAGCCCTCAAGACCTGAAGTCTGCTTGCTGTTCCAGGCTGATGAAGAATTCTGTGGTGACTCGAATGTGGCCGCCCTGAAGCGCTTGAGTCTGTTGCAACAGAAAAGCACTCCATGAAGCAGACAAACATATTAATTTTCCTGTCAGGAGTCATTGTTATTTCATACGCTGCCTTATCCTGTATAATATCTACCACTTCAATGCCCCGAAAGGTTAATTAATTACGTGCAAAAGCAAGACGATAAAAGCCCCAATCTGGATAACGAGAGTTCTGAACAACAGGATAAAAGCCGGGAAGAACCCATTTTTCAGCATCAATTAGCCGGAAAATCCATTACGGTTCTGGGCACGGCCCATGTGTCCAAAGCCAGTGCGGATAAAGTTCATGAGTTATTAGCCAGTGGTGAATATGATGGCGTTGCCATAGAGCTGTGTCCCAGTCGTTATAACAGTTTGATTGATCCGGACAGTCTGGCCAAAATGGACCTGTTTCAGGTTTTTAAAGATGGCAAGGCATCTATGGTTATTGCCTCTCTGGCACTGGGTGCCTATCAGCAGAAAATGGCGGAAGAATTTGGTATTGAGCCGGGTGCTGAAATGCGTATGGCGATAGAACAGGCCAACGAGAAAAATTGCACGGTGCACCTGATTGATCGTGAAGTGGGAACCACACTGAAACGGGTTTATAACAACGTACCCTGGTGGAAAAAAATGGGTATTGTGGGCGGTCTTCTGGGCAGTGTGATTTCCAGTGAAAAAGTATCGGAAGAAGAAATCGAACGACTCAAGGAAGGGGATATCCTGGAGACCACTTTTTCCCAGTTTGCTGAAGAAGCCAAAGAGCTCTTCGGGCCATTAATTGATGAACGCGATCAGTATATGGCGGCACGACTGGAACAGATTGTCTGTGAATCAGATAATCAGTCCATACTGGCGGTTGTGGGGGCAGGGCATTTAAAGGGCATTGAATCTTATCTGGCCCGGGATGAGCAGATTGCTACGCCGGAGCAGCTGCACGCCAGTGCTCAGCAGACTATTGACCGGCTGGATAAACTACCGGAGAAAAGCCGTTGGCCGAAACTTATTCCCTGGTTGATTGTGGCTGTTTTAATAACCGGTTTCGCCATCGGCTTTAATAAAAGCACCGATCTGGGGGTGCAGTTAATTATTTACTGGGTGCTGATTAACGGTTCCCTGTCTGCATTGGGAGCAGCTCTGGCAAAAGGCCATCCTTTGACGGTTGTCGGGGCGTTTATTGCAGCACCTCTGACCTCCCTGAATCCAACTATTGGTGCGGGTATGGTGACTGCAGCGATTGAATTATATCTGCGAAAACCGAATGTCGGTGATTTCAGTCAGCTAAGAAAAGATACCACCCATGTCTCGGGCTGGTGGAAAAACAAGGTAGCCAGAACCTTGCTGGTGTTTTTCTTTTCTACCATTGGCTCGGCGATCGGCACCTATGTTGCCGGATTTAAAATCTTTGAAAGTCTTGTTAAATAATCCGTACCGGAAGGACGTAACAGACTTCCCGGTACTACCCTTATCATTTCGTTGAAAAACTATAGCTACTTACTTTTTTTCTTTTTCATATACGCTTTCATTTTCTCGCATTGATCTTCCCGTTCAGCTCTGCTCGTGAACCAGATAATATCAAAGGGAAGATTTTGTGTGTTCCAGGCTGCAGCGTAGTCAGAAGGTTTTAACATCTCTTCACTGACTTCAATAAAGGCCAGACTGAGGATATTCAGTTCAGGCATTTCCTGTTGTAAATAATAGGGGACTGCATAATCTTTTCTGATATGGCCGGAACCAGCGATTAAAACCACACCTCCCGATAGTTTTTCAGAGGAGGCAGCTGAGGGGGCCAAAGATGATTGTAAGGCCTGAGTCATGGCCAGATCACGTACTTGCTGACCCAGTAACATGGGAGAGAGCATTTTTTCCGGCAACATATCACAATGAGCAGAGAGAATTTCCTGCGCCAGCTGTTTTTTTACCACTTCATTGTACTGATACCTGGTTAATAAAGTCTGGTAGTTTGAATCCAGTACCTGGCTGCCCTGTTTAATCACTTTTCGGATCAGTTTAATATTCAGGTTGGCGGCCACAATCGGCAGGTTATTTTCCATAACAGAGTGAAAAACCGGACGATAATAAGACCATTCCGGCCAGCCCGACTGCTCCCAGTTAATAACCCTGGCCAAGGCATCAGTTTTATCCTGTGACCCTGCATGTTCTTTTTGAAACTGCGCAATGCTGTCCTGCTGATTTTGATCCAGCATTTCAAATGCCACGGTAGGCCTGCGATGGTTTTTTACCAGCTCATCAATGACCTGTGCCTGTAGTTGATGATGTCGGATATTATCATGGGTTTCGCCAAGCAGGACGGCTTCTGCTTGCAGAAACTGTGCATTCAACGTGTCTATGGAAATATATTTTTGTTCCGTAACAGACCATATTTTATCAATGAGGGGATGCTGGTCAGTTGCATTGAATGATTGGCAGGCTGTCAGGCTAAGGGTGATAAGAAAAATAAAAATAAAATGGCTGCTGCTGTTGTTCATAAAAAGTGTCATGTTAACTCTTGCGGGTAAGCTTTGTAAAAGATAGGATAAATTTTACTGTAAACTTGCGTATTATAGGATAATTGATTGAAATTGTTTAACCTGAGACAATTAAACCTAGAAACCGCAGTTGACTTTTACTGCAACAGCCTTATGCACTGAATCTTAAGGATTTCCCAGAACATTTTGGTCGCACCCGTAGATGACTACGAATACAACCAAAATAACCTGTGAAATCCTTAATCTCCAGCACCTAAGACTGTTTCGCTACGAAGTCAACTGCGGTTTCTAGGTTAAAAACTGAAACTACTTTTTCCGCTACTACCTGTTAACTACAAATGGATGAAACGATGAAACTTTATGGAGTCATTTTTTTTGCGGGGCTGTTTGCCTTATTTCACGGCACTTTTCTGCAGGCGAAAGAAAATCCGCTCTTACAGTCCGTTCCTGCAGATACGGTGTTCTTTTCCGGTAATACACAGCTTATTAATATGGCTGATTTCCCCCTGATGTCATTTAGCCCGTCTTTTGACGCACCGCTAAGCCACAATGAGCGGGATGCTTTAGGTAGGGAGTTAGCTTTTTTCTATGAACTGTTTCTGGATCTGGACGCTACGCTTGAGCAGGGTAATTTAGCACTGCAAACACATTATGGCCTGGCAAAGGATCTTGCTGTGGCTATTTATACCGTGGGGGTAACTCCGGTAATAAAATTGACAGTAGACAATGAACAGGCCTTTCTGGATGTACTTAATAAAGCGGAACAAAAAAGCGGTTTTAAACACCGGCTGAATCGCTTTGCCAATCTGCAGTACCGGGCTTACCCCATGAGCGACCAGCAGCAAATGGTGGTGCACATTCAAACATCGGATGATGGGAAAAAAGTAGCCACCATTGCACTATTGAGCAACACTCTTGCGGATAAGCAAAAAAAACTGATATTCGGACTTATCCAGCCAGAGCAATCCATTGCGGATACTGGTAAGGTCAATGCGATTCAAAAGGACAACCAGTATCTGCCTTTATCGGTGAGTTTTCTGGATTTTCGAGCGCTGGTCAAGTCGCTATTCCAGGTTAAAAATAATCCCTGGGTTGAATTACTGGGTGATGATGAGCAGGTAATTGCTAACTTGCAGGCTTCAGGCTGTGAAGCAGATGTTATGGCTGTGGCACAGGAAATGCCGCAAATTATTGCCGGCTACAAAAAATATCAGGTGCAGGGACAACGCATCATTATGGACTTTGATGCCTTGCTGGAATTGAAAAACCACAATGTCAAAACCGAGTTGCATAAATTTCGCGGATTTATTCCCGACTATATTCGCAAGGGTGCAAAGGATAATATTCTGGCTTTTGGGCTGGGCGCTAATTTATCCCAGCTTACTCCGATGTTTTTTTATATAAGCAAGGCTTTCAGGGAAAGTACCTTCCAGTGTGAACAGTTTAAAAAAATGCAGCAGGATGTCGCTAAAGTTAATCCGGCAATGCTGGCATTGATGACGGGTGTTGTTGATGGGGTGCAGGGGGTCAGTTTTGCCATACAGGAATTTAACCTGAGCCAGCAGGAAACAGCTAATGTGCCTGTAAAAGAGGGCAAAAGCAGGGATGAAATAAAGACCGATGCCCGCTCATTGTCGCTATTGATAAGTTTAGCGGCTGAAAACCCACTAAAAGTCTGGCAGATGCTGACAGCATTTAACCCGGATTTTACTAAGGACGGGGCACTAATTGTACCCTCTGATACGCCACAAAAGCTCAACCTGACGGAGCTGGATGGGTTCGGTCTGGATGTGTTTGTGGTTCTAAAAGGGCAGCACCTGGTGCTTTATAGCGGTAAAAAAGCAGCAACGATCAGCAATACGCTGATGAATGAAAAAATTGTCAGCAATGGTTTTTTTCAGGGGACATTAAATCATACAAAACTGACCTCGGCGGTTGAAGAATTGCGCAACTATCTGGTTTCACCAGCCAGTGGGCAAAATTTACCGGCTGAAGCCTGTATTTATTTTGATGAATCCATTGCAATGCTGTCCAGGTTTTCCGGTTTTGTTGATTTTCGCAGCGATTTTGTGGCCAGTGGCTGGCGAAGTGTTGTGAATGCGGATATTGAGCTCAGCACTCCAGTTAAAGCAGAATATAATTTGCCCGGTAAGTATGAGACTTATCTCGTTCAGGATGGCTGTCAGCTCGGCAAAGACGGGCTTGAGGAACTGCATGAGGATGGCACAGGTTTTTATCAGCAGTACTCACAGGATGGACAATGTTTTATTTTTCAAACCCGTTATCGCTGGGCGCAAAAGGGTGAACAACTTGAACTGCAATACGTGAGCGAACACAGTCGTCCGGAAGGTGTTTGCGCTAATGACTTTGAGCCATGGTCAGTTCCTGAAGCAGAGTATGTGAATGATGTGTGTCAGTTAAGGAAACAGGACGATGGTAATTTTGCCTGTCTGTATAAATGGGATGGCACTCTGAACAAGTCAGTTTATAAACGACTATAAGTAGTTTTGTTCTTTTTGCAGGTCGGGTTAGTGCGGCGTAACCCGACCTACATGATAAATGATTAAGAAACAGTTGTTTTCAACGAGAATTATGCAAAGTGACTTGCAATGTAGTTTTTAACTACATCCTGAAACTCTTCAGCAATCCGATTATATAAAAACAGATAGGATTCTCTTCTTCTTTTCTTCCCCAGCAAACTGGGCAGCGTTCGATTGTATAAATATAACTATCATCAGTTTCTTCAACTGTAGATATTTGATCAGATTTTTCTGAAAATATTTTTGCCATCGCCTGTAAACCGTTGGAAATTTTCATGTGCAGCGGTAATACACGGAAAGCAAGATCTCCCACGCCGGCCAGAGCACCATAATCTTTTAACACATCATCGAAGGTATTTC
>CBDTVA010000076.1:0-9752 GCA_965363935.1 uncultured Gammaproteobacteria bacterium
ATTTAGGCGGGTTAGGAAAAGAGTACGCGGTTGATCGTTGTGTGCAGATCGCAAGAACCAATAAAAAAGGGGGGCCTCATCAGGTGTTAATCTATAACTGACGCTGCCAAATACCGATTTATCGGGCACCTCTGTTTCCGCTTCAAATTGCTGCAGATAGCGGGTAAATGGCCGTAATATTTTTAATCTTCGAGCCCAGGTTAAAGGATTATTGCTTTCCCATTTATCCTGTTTTGCCCAATCCGCCATAATCTCAACGGTCAGCGGCCTTTTGCACTTAAAAGTATCGACATCATAATGAGCAAACTCATTTATTGATTGGCCTGAAGAGCTTAAAATAAATCCCAGACCACGACGTTCATTCAGATAATTATTAGCATGCGTCTGCATTGTGATATATGTTTTCATGATGTGCTCCCAGGCCATGGTAATGCGATTTTAACAAGGTTTCGGCTATCCAGCTTGGCATAGATCATCGTGGTATTTAATGAACGATGTCGAAGAACGTCGGCAACCTCTTTGAGGGAACTGCCTTTTTCAAGCAATCGAGCGGCCATCGTGTGTTTTAATAAATGAACCCGGGTGTATGGCAACCATCCACAACCCAGCATGGATATAAGCCTGGCGTATTGCATGGCGAATAAAATCATAGGTAATAGGTTGCTCTTGATGGAATGCTGCTTACAAACACGGAACGATTATTAATGGTTTTGGGGCGCTCAAATCTCAGATAGTCAGCCAGTGCAGCACCGGTTGCTTCAGGTAAAGGCATTAAATCTTCACGCCGACTTTTGGTCTTTTTCAGAGTAATCGTCCCTGACTGCCAATCAATGTCATCAAGACCAAGCCTGGCAATTTCACTTCCTCTCAACCCCAGATCTAAGGCGCAGTGAACAATGGCTTTTGTTCTCAGATGTGATGGCCCATTATGTTCATCAAGCGATTTTAGCAAGCACTCTACTTCTTTATTACTGAGAGTTTCAGGTAATGAAGAAAGCTGCCAGTTAGCCGGATAGTTTGCTACTCCAATCAAATGGTTTACTTGATCGCCAAGCGTTATACGATAACGAAAATAGCCCCTTAATGCGGAGATGAGCAAACTAAAGTTTCCGGATGTTGTATAGAGCTGCTTTTGCCTGTTTATGAATTGACGAACATCTTCCGGTTTAATCGCTGAAATCACAACAGGAGTAACAGAAAACTGCTCTGTAAGTAACCGCTCAGTTATACAAAGGTATTGACGGCGTGTTTTTTTGGCAAGTCCTTTGACATGATTCATATAACCATCAAAATTCTGTAACTCGTTTTCTACGGAAGTTTTTTCTGTATCTGGATTGTTTGATATTCCATTATTAAGAATATTAATCAAATGAAGAAGTGCTGAATATGTGCCTGAAGCCTAAGGTTTGCTTATGTTGTTACAATTTGACAGGTATTCATCAATAAACGTATGAATTATTTCTTCATTTATATAATCAATATCGAGGTTGGATTGAGTTAACCAATGAGAAAAATGAGCAAAACAATACAAATAATCTTTAATGGTTTCTGAAGAACAGGATCCCTGGATAAAGTATTGTTTATAAGTTTCTATATAAGGGAATAACGGACTATCAAGTAGCCAGGCAGTTGATTGTTGTGAGAATTTCATTGTGATCTCCTGAATGGGTGGATCTTTACTTCAGGATATCAATAAAATTATGTTAAGTTAATGTAAGTTGAATTGTTCAGAAACGTAATTATAAAGCGCCTTACAGTCGATTGTTGATGGTAAACTACACATAACTGGGAACTACACATAAGGGTCGAAAGCCACAATATTAGTTTCCATAACTAAACACATTTTAAAATGATTTGAAATGACTTTCAGGAAATTTAATAACCAATCTCATTTGCTACAGACCATGAGTGAGTGTCTGCGGATTAGTTTACTGGTCATACCGTATTTCAATTATCTCATACTCGGTAGTTCCAGAAGGGGCTGCGACCATAACAATATCATCAACTCGTTTGCCCAATAAAGATTTTGCCATCGGTGAATCGAGAGTGATGTGGCTGCGCTGTGTATCTATTTCATCCGCACCGACGATACGGTGGTTAAATTCTAACCCTTCTTCATTCATTAACGTAACAAAGGCACCAAAAAAAATTCGATCAGTATCGTCAGGGGTTTCGCTAACCACCTTAAGGGAAGGTAATCGTTTTTTTAGATAGCGAATACGACGGTCAATTTCTGCAAGTTGTTTACGTCGATACTGATATTCCGCATTTTCCGATCTATCGCCCTCAGCTGCGGCCGCTGATAAAGCCTTGACAACTTCGGGTCGTTTTTTCTGCCATAAATAGGCATATTCATCCGATAAGGCTTTAAAACCGCCAGCGGTTATGAAAGGGGCGCTGGGCTTGGTTGGTGGGCGATAACGACCCATATATAATTTTCTCCAAAGAACTTAATCACTGGGATAAGGGATTCTAAAAAATAAATTTCTAAGAATTCCTAAACGGTCGCGTTCTATGCTTCAAGTGCATAATTCTGAGTATGAAGCTAATTATGTATTCAAGCAAACAGCATTTAATTAATATTGACAATCTTTTAATAATTCAATGATTTCTAATATATCAGCTTTCAGAACTTTACAATATTGAACAAGTTCAATAGCTCCAATTTGACGTTCTCCTGTTTCAATTTTTCCAACAATAGAGTGATGTACCTGCAATAAATTACCCAATTCTCGTTGGGTTAGATTTGTTTCTTGTCTTCCATCAGTTAACCACTTGCAAAGTAAGTCACTTTCTTTCGTATAAATTGGTTTTTTCATTGCCCCAATATAGGGCGAATAGCTTTTGTCTTGAAAAACGAGACAAAAGTTTTAAATAAAGTTTATAATTTAAATTATTATTATTATTAATTTCATATTTTTGTTCTGGAGATTTTATGAATGATTTACGCAATAAAATAATAAATGATATTGAACAATATGAATCAGAATCTGATGAGAATATTCTTCCAGATGATGAATATTATACTAATGAAAAAGTCTTGGGTGTTTCAAAATATATTATAAATTTAGGTATAGATACAAAAGATGCTGAACTGGCAGGCTATGGTGTATTTCTAAAAAGAACGGTTTCAATAACGATAGAGAAAGAAAATAGAGAAGCTTTATTAAAAACAGCTGATAAATAGATTTGACTTATTGAAAATAGTTTACAGTAAATTATATGCTAAATTAAAATGGGTAAATAATACATAAAATTCAGAATGCATTTTATGTATTATTTAGAGGATTTAAACCATGGGTGATATACAGACGTCAATTATAATTATGTCAATTACTGTATGTGTGGGTTTGCTTGTTTTGTACATTAACAAACACAAAATGCCAGATGAGCCCGAAACTACAACAGAAAAAATTGATGAATTACTGCAAATCTACCGCCAACTCGATAAAAGGATCGCAAAATTAGTCTCGTATCCAGCTCGTCTGGGTTTGGGATAAATTATGGGCGGTTGTTAAGTAAATTGCTTAAATTCATATATAAAATTATGCTTTGATCGTTTAAAAACCCTAAAGCAATCACTATTAATAGTAATATTGTCAGAAAATACCCCTAATTAGTGTATCATAGTGACAATGAACTACCTGGTAGATTAACTGTCTACTTATATTATTGAAATCAGCTTATGATGCCGGTTAAAATTTTTATGTGCAGCCAGCTTTTATTGGGCTAATAGTTTTTTAAAAAAAGCTAAAGGCATTATAAATTAACCCGCTTTTAAGGTTCCATTTATTTAAATTAAATCAAGTTTGAGAAGTTATATATGTTCAGATTCTCTAGGCCTTCTTTTATAACAAAAAGTTTTAAGACAAAAGCTTTCAAGGTGACAGCATTTAAAGCAACATCAAAAACGCTTCTCACTCCATTTTTTGCCACCATCCTGCTGGCTGTTCCAATAGTTGCCAATGCCAAGGTTTACAACGTGGATGATTATATTCATCCGGTTTCACCCGCCAGAGAGCATGCCAAGCTCAGCTTTGTGATTGCCAAGCAATTGCAATACCAGCATTATCGCCAGATGGTTTTGGATGATAAGCTGTCTTCAAAAGTACTTGATGCTTTTATAAAATCTCTGGATCCGAGCCGAACTTTTTTCCTTGCCAGCGATATTAAACAATTTGAAAAATTTCGTTACCAGATTGATAACAACTTCCATCGTGGCGAACTGAAAAATGCCTTTACTACCTTCAATCTTTACCAGAAACGTCATGCTGCACGCCTGGTTTATACACTGAATTTATTAGAAAACAATTTCGACAAGCTGGATTTCAGCAAAGACGAGGAACTGGCTATAGAGCGGGATGAACTGGCCTGGCCTGCTGATGAAAAAGAACAGAACAATCTGGCAAGAAAGCAGTTAAAAAATGTTATTATCAGCTTTAAACTGGCTGGTAAAGAAGATAAAGAAATTCAGGAATTATTGATAAAACGTTATAAAAATCAGCTCAACCGTATTAAACAAACCAATAATGAAGATGCTTTCAGAATTTATATGAATGCTCTGGCAGAATCCTATGATCCTCATACCCAGTATTTTTCTCCCCGGGTATCTGAAAATTTTGACATCCAGATGAGTCTGTCTCTGGAAGGTATTGGAGCCATGCTGCAATCTGAAGATGGCTACACTAAAGTTAAACGTCTGGTTCCTGCAGGTCCCGCCGAAAAAGCAGGACAGCTAAAAGCAGGCGATCGAATTGTCGGTGTTGCTCAGGGTACCAAGGGAGATGTCGTTGATGTGATTGGCTGGCGTCTTGATGATGTTGTACAGCTGATCCGGGGTAAAAAAGGCACCACCGTTCGCCTGGAAGTCATTCCCCAAAAAAGCAAGGATGAACATAAAACCCGAATTATTCTAATTGTCCGTAATACCGTTAAACTGGAAGAACAGGCTGCCAAAAAAGAAATCATAAAACTCACCAGTAATGGCAAAGAACTTAAGCTGGGTGTGATTGATATACCCGCATTTTATATTGACTTTAAGGCCGCACAGGCCGGTGAGCACGATTACAAAAGCACTACCCGCGATGTAAAAAAGCTGGTCAAAGAATTAAATGATGAAAATATTGACGGCCTTATCATCGATCTGCGTAATAATGGCGGCGGCTCTCTGCAGGAAGTCAATACTCTGGTTGGGCTGTTCATAAAATCAGGACCAACGGTTCAGATTAAGGCCGCCGATGGCCGTATAGCGCAATTGAATGATGACAGTGATGAAGTCATTTACCACGGACCGCTAATGGTTCTGGTTAATCGTCTAAGCGCTTCCGCTTCGGAAATTTTTGCCGGCGCAATACAGGACTATAATCGAGGCATTATTATTGGCAACCAGACCTTTGGCAAGGGCACTGTACAGGCCCTGCAAAAACTGGATCAGGGGCAGCTGAAACTAACACACGCCAAATTCTATCGGGTTTCAGGTGACAGCACGCAAAATCTGGGCGTTATCCCCGACCTGATATTCCCCGCGCTCTATGATAAGGAAGATATTGGTGAAAGTTCATTGCCAGAAGCACTGCCCTGGGATCAGGTGAAAAATGTGGAATATCAATTCCAGCCAAGCATGAACCGCCTATTCACGGCATTGAAAAAACAGCATGATAAACGCATCACCTCCAATCCGGATTTTCTCTATATCCAGGAGACAGTTGCACGGATTGACAAAAAGAAATCCAAAAAAATATTGTCTCTGAATTTTAAAAAGCGTTTAAAGGAATATCAGGAATCCCGGCAGGAACAATTAGAAATTGAAAATCGTCGCCGGATTGCCAAAGGTGAAAAACCATTTGAAAACATTAAGGAACTGGATGATGAAGACGATATTCTGGGTCTGAATGAAGATGATGAAGAGGAAGAGGAAGAGAAAGAAGATGGAGATAGCCGCACCCTGCTTCTGGAATCTGCCAATATATTAAAGGATTATATCCAGATAAAACAAAACGAGCTGGTTCACAAATAGATCGAGTTGTTAAATTTCGCCTTGTTTCAGGTGGGTTGCCCCCCCTGAAACAATATAATTTTATACAATTCAATTAATTAGAATACATTGTTTATTTTTTAATCAAATTTTAAAAACAACACTCTGAATTATAATCAAATTAAAAAATAAAGCATTTTTTTCATCAATTTTCTTGCCCATTTCCTTTTCATATCCCATAGTTAAAGAACTGTCGGTTAAAAAACGTAAAATTTTAACTGATGGACGAATACTGATTTATCCTGATAGATTTTTAGAAAATGACTATGAAGGAACTCAATATGTTTCATTACACCAAACTAGATATGTTTTGTAGCGATGTAAAAAAATATGCAGACTCAGATGGTTATGTCCCAGAAGCAACCGATATCATCCAGGATTTTTCCTATCCCGACAAACAATTCAAAAATCTTCAAACCTGGTCTCAACACATTCAGGATTCCGTTCATGCAACCCGCTCAGCTCAACAAAAACTAGTCGCCTGGCGCAACCGCCTGTGAGAGAAATAAGCACTCGGTGTTAATTTGGCCCATCAGGGAATGATCAAGCGATTAATGCATTAATTTTTGCTGTATCCTGTGTTTCAGACACAGGATACATCATTATTTAAAACAGATAAAAACTCTTCACCGTATTTTTCCAGTTTACTGGCTCCGACTCCGCTGATAGAACTCAGCTCATGCAAGGTTAAGGGGTGGGCTGCCACCATTTCCATTAAAGTAGCATCATGAAAAATAATATAGGCTGGTACGCCCTGCTCCTGAGCCAGTTCCTTGCGTTTTAAGCGCAAGGTTTCCCATAATGCTTTATCCGCTGGGTTTCCAGAAAAATCCTGTGTTGTCTGAGTCGATTTTTTGCGTTTAGGTGTCTGCTTTTCTTTGCCGATGTCTTTGCGAAAATAAATACTTTCCTCACCCCGAAGTACGGGACGACTCTCTTCAGTCAGTTTCAGCGAGCCAAAGCCATCCACATCTACGGCAATCAGTCCCCGTGCCATAAGCTGACGATACACCGAACGCCACTGAGTTTCTGAAAGATCCTTGCCGATACCAAAGGTTGAAACCTGATCATGACGAAACTGTTCAATACGCTGCGTCAATTTACCCAACAACACATCAATAAGATAATTCACACCAAATCGCTGACCGGTTCGAAAAATACAGGACAGCGCCTTACGCGCTTCGGTTGTACCTTCCCATTTTTCAACCGGCTCCAGGCAATTATCGCAATTACCGCAGGGTTCCTGCCGCTGTTCGCCAAAATAACTTAATAAGCTGACTCGGCGACAGGTTATGTTTTCACAAAAGCCCAGCATGGCTTCAAGTTTCCGTTGTTCCAGTCGTTTCACCTGTTCTATTGCTTCCGAACTGGACAACATTTGCCGCAGCATAATAACATCCTGCAGGCCATACACCATCCAGGCATCTGCAGGCAGGCCATCACGACCAGAACGGCCGGTTTCCTGATAATAGGACTCAATACTTTTGGGTAAATCCAGATGCGCAACATAACGCACATCTGGTTTATCAATGCCCATACCAAAGGCTACGGTAGCGACAATTACAACCCCCTCTCCCCTTAAGAACTGTTCCTGATGTTTTTGCCTTGTTGGGGCTGTCAGACCAGCATGATAAGGCAGGGCTTTTATTCCCTGTTCCACCAGCCAGGCTGCCGTGTCATCCACTTTTTTTCGACTTAGGCAATAAACTATACCGGCGTCCTGAGGATGTTCTGTACTGATAAAGTGCATCAGCTGCTGCCGGGCATTTTTCTTCTGTTGCACTCGGTAGCGAATATTGGGACGGTCAAAACTACTGATAAACAACTGCGCTTTAACCAGATCCAGACGAAGTATGATTTCATTACGGGTGCTTTCATCGGCGGTTGCCGTCAGGGCAATACGGGGAACCCGGGGAAATTGTTCATGAAGGATTGATAGTTGAATATATTCCGGCCTGAAATCATGTCCCCATTGGGACACGCAATGAGCCTCATCAATAGCGAACAAGGCAATATCGATTTGATGCAGGAGATTAAGTGTGCGTTCCTGGCATAAGCGTTCCGGGGCAATATACAGCAGATCCAGTTCATCGCGTAATAATTGCCCTTCTACTTCCTGCACTTCAGGGAAAGACAGACTGGAATTCAAAAACGCAACAGCAACACCCTGCAGTCTCAGGGCAGCCACCTGATCCTGCATCAGGGCAATCAGTGGAGAAACAACAATGCCGGTACCGGGACGGACAATTGAAGGGATCTGGTAGCAGAGAGATTTTCCACCACCGGTTGGCATCAGAACCAGAGCATCATGCCCTGACACCAGCTGATTGATTACGGTTTCCTGATCGCCACGAAAGGCGCTATAGCCAAAAACTCTTTTTAAAACATCAAGAGCCAAGCCCTCCACAGATGTCTGCATCCATGCCTCTTATTCAGTCAGGATCATCCCGGCAATTACAATGATGCCGGGGGATCTGGAAAACAGGGACAGTCATTTATTTCAACTGCTCATGTAGCAGGTTAAGAATACGATAAGAGGTTTTGGAGGTGTCGGGCTGGCCATTGGAATCCAGAACAATAATGACCGTATCATCACCGCGAGCAAGCAGTTTGATCTGATATTTACTTTGATCAACTGCAGTCTTGTCTTGCCAGAATTTCAGGCCGGACAGGAAGCCGCCTTTTTCCTCAGCCAGAGGATCAACATACTGAACATAGTACACGCCATTTTCACGGTCGCGATCTTCCACCACAAAACTGATACGATCCAGAGCAACGCCGGTACGGCGCCAGGCTCTAGGGAAGGTTTCCTTAACCACCAGACGGGAATTACCCTGTGCATTACGGGAAATAGTCGCCCTGTCGACTTTTTTCGTGGCAGAACGAGCCAGCATTGTTTTGGCTTTCTGCTCTTCAACACCCATGTAAACCATCATACGACCCAGCATTTCTGCTTCGAGTTCCGGGTCCCTTGGACGAGGCTTCCAGATGGTACGTTCTGTCGTGTCATTTTCAATGACTTCTTCCATACCATAATGGGTCAGGTACAGATTGATTTTTTCAGGCTGTTCGCTTTCTTCAATACGGACACGGTATTTATCCCGTGTGCCGGCAGAATAAAACGCTTCCATGACATAACTTAACGCCGAGCGGATAAAATCCTGTGGGATATCGGCGCGGTTCTCAGCCCATTCTGTTTCCAGTATACCTGTGCTGGGGTTCTCACGCTTAATCAACATACCGGAATTAAGCCAGAATTCACGCATTTTTTCCCAGACCTGTGTTTTTGTCCCAGTGATCACCAGATGACGAACATCAACACCTTCACGAATGAGCTTGATATTTTTCTGTTCGGGTAAAACTCGATCAACACCAATGGTACTACCCTGACGTTCTTTTGCATAATCCTCAAATGAGGCACTTCCACCGGTATTGATATCCGGCACAACCATCAATTCATCATAGGTGGCTGAAGTCAGATCCGGTGGGATTTCCAGAGGTTCCACGTCACGGCTTTGTTTTTTATAATCAACTTTTCGACCCGCAAAGGTATCATCCAAACCAGAAAAGGTATCGCAGGCCGTAAGCACTGAAGCAATACTAATAGCAATAGTCAGTTTCGTGTACTGGCTGAGGCTCTTTGCCGGACTGAGGCTCTTTACTGGGCTGAGGCTCTGAATAGGGTTAATTTTATTTTCTGAAGCGGTTTGTTTCATCA
>CBDTVA010000077.1:0-9717 GCA_965363935.1 uncultured Gammaproteobacteria bacterium
CCAGCACCCCCATGTCAATCCGGCTTTCACTCTTACCGATGCCAATGGCTTCCTTAACCAGCTTATTAGCCAGGGCTGTATTGATGCCGATTAGATGGTTTTGCTCAGAACTGGCATCACATGACGTGGACAGTTCCCAGCTATAAAGATATTTTCGTTTGGGATTATGACTATTGCTGATCCAGACAGTGCTGCCTGGTATGGCACAGCCCGTCATGGATCCTGTATTGGCAGTATGAATGGTGATAGCCTGGCCATTTTTGATGCCATCACTCCCCTCCCCTGGTTCAGTCTCTATTTCCACATCGGCCAGAAAGCGTTTATAACGTTTAATCAAGCGGGCTTTAATTAAAGGTTCAGAAAATTCCATAGCGCTGATAACATGAGTATAAAGAAAGAAGTGTCACAGAAAATTGGCTAACCGCTGCACTGCCTGTTCCAGATAGTGCACATCTCTGGTATAGGCAATGCGCAGATAGCGTTCCGGCTGATTATCGCCAAAATCAATACCCGGTGTGAGCGCAACACCGGTTTTTTCCAGCAGTTCATGAGCCAGAGTCATGCTATTATCGGTATGAGCACTGCAATCACAATAAAAATAAAAGGCACCCTGCGGTTTGACCGGAATTTTAAAACCAAGTTCCAGTAATTTCGGATACAGATAATCCCGCCGCTGTTGAAAAATCTGCCTTCTTTGTTCCAGAATCTCAAGGGTTTCCGGTAAGAAAGCCGCCAATGCGGCTTTCTGTGCTGTTGTGGGGGCTGCCAGGAAAAGGTTTTGGGATAAATGGTCACAAGCCTGCAGCAGATGTTCCGGCACTATACACCAGCCCAGTCTCCAGCCGGTCATCTGAAAGTATTTGGAAAAGCTGTTAATAACAATGATATGTTCGAAGGGCTCATGGCGTTCACCCGCATGACTTAACACACAGGATGGCTCAATGTCATAAACCAGTCCCTGATAAATTTCATCAACAATCAGATGAGCCTGTTTGTCTCTCACCAGATGAATAATTTTTTTCATCTCATCTTCCGGCACCAGCGTTCCGGTCGGATTAGACGGTGAAGCGATTAGCACGGCTCTGGTATTGTCCTGCCAGTTTTGTTCAATCAACTCAGCAGTTAGTTGATACCCGGTGGTTTCATCCACAGCAATCGCCTGCACCTGACCGTCGACAAAACGAACAAAATTCTGATTACAGGGATAACCCGGATCGGCCAGCATCACGGCATCACCGCGATCAATCAACGCTCCGGTAATTAATAACAACGCCCCGGATGCCCCTGGTGTTACCACGACCCTGGAGGCCGGTATATCCACTCCAAAGCGTTGCTGATAAAAATCGGCAATGGCCTGTCTTAAAGGCATTAATCCAAGGCTAGAGGTATAATGAATATGCCCCTGACGCAAGGCTTCCATTCCGGCATCTAAGATGGGTTGCGGGGTCTTGAAATCCGGCTCACCCACTTCCAGATGTATAATATCCCTGCCCTGTTGTTCCATGGCTTTAGCCTCCCCTAACAGGGACATCACATGAAAAGGCTCAATACCTGCCATACGCCGGGCCAGTGTGGTCAAAGACCTGTTTATTGGAGCAGTCATGTCTGATGTATCTTACGGGCAGTAGCCAGGGTAAAATAAGGCTCATCGCAACTGCCTGACAGGACCGTCATAGGCTGATCGGGTTCACCAAAATCACTGAGTACCAGAGCAGCACCGGTAAAATCATGGTCCCGGGTATAGTCGTTAACGGTAATAATGGTTTTTAAGTCAGCACCATGGGAGGACAATATGCCATTATGGGAATCTTCAAAAGCCAGGCATTGCTCCGCTTTAAGATGCATTTTTTCCAGGGCATAAGTATAAATATCCGGTGCCGGTTTTTTGGCAGGAACGACGTCTCCGGCCGCTATCACTTCAAACCAGTCAATAGAATCAGCACCCAGGGTATGAGTCAATAAAGCAGTCACATTGGCCGGCGTAGTCGTGGTAGCAATAGCCAGACGCAAATGAGCAGCAAGTGCCTCCTGAAACAAGCGATTGACACCAGGACGAAGCGGCACCGCACCCTCTGCCATAAGCTGGGTGTAAAACCGGGTTTTGGCTGCATGCAAACCGGCCACAAATTCATCAAAACTGGTATCAGAAGATACTGATCCGGTTACAGTGACTGACTCTGGTTTAGAGAAAGGCTTACCTCGTTCATGCGGGTAAAAATCACTTAAATAATAACCAATGCGTTCTTTGCCGCCTGTTACCACCAGTAATTTACCGTACAGTTCAACACTCCAGTGCCAGTCCAGACCAGCTTCTTCAAAGGCCATATTAAACGCCACAAGATGCCCGTCACGCTCCGTATCGGCCAGAGTGCCGTCCACATCAAATATCAACGCTTCTAATTGACTCATAAAACTCTTCTCAATCCATTCAAAACGCATAGTGTACCTTAAAACAGTCGCGGTTTATATCTGAATTGAATAGCTGAAAATTGCATTTATTGAACACATATTAACTGTAAAAATTACCCGTTTACGCCTAAAATAGGATTAATAGAACTAAAATTATTGAATTAATTGGCTAAATAAGCAAAAAACAGACTTAATTTGTTGCCATACAGTCAGTATTTTGTTATATATTCACATCTTTTATAAACAGGCTGGAGTCCGATCAATGCCAACAGAAAAAAGCACCAGTTCAGAAAGTGCTGTCGCTACCTTTGAACCCTATCAGGAAAAGAAAGGCGAAGAATATATGAATGAAAACCAGCAGGCGCATTTTAGTGCTATGTTGCTGGCCTGGAAAAAAGAGTTAATGGAAGAAGTCGATAAGACAGTGACTCATATGAAAGATGATGCCACAAATTTTCCTGATCCAAGCGATCGTGCCTCACAGGAAGAGGAGTTTGCTCTGGAACTGAGAACTCGTGATCGTGAACGCAAACTCATTAAGAAAATTGATGAATCCCTGAAATATATTGAATCCGGGGAATACGGTTTTTGTGAAACCTGTGGTGTTGAAATTGGCATTAGACGTCTGGAAGCCCGCCCAACAGCAACACAATGCATTGACTGTAAAGAACTGGATGAAATGAAAGAGAAAGTGGGTTAAGCAGTTTTCGATAGTATCCCGGCAATTATCTGTAAAGCTTTTACGGATAAAATCAGCCGGGGCTGGTTTTTTCGCTGCCAGATCATCAGTCTAGACCATCAGTTCAGAGACTGCAGCAGCCCTTTTCTTCGTATAAACCTCTTGTTGTGTATGTCGCCTTTTCTACCTGAGAATACTATACATAGACAAACTCATTGAAACAAAACTGCACTGAGAAAACGACTTACCGGGGACGTTTTGCCCCTTCACCTTCGGGTGAACTTCATTTTGGCTCATTATTGGCTTCTATGGCCAGTTATGCCGATGCCCGAAAAAATAATGGCAGCTGGTTATTACGCATCGACGATATTGATCTGGCTCGTGTGGCAGCAGATTCTGATCTGCATATCATTAAAACCCTGGAGCAATGCGGTTTTCAATGGGATGAAAAGATAAGTTATCAAAGTCAATGCATGGGCCGGTATCAACAGGCTCTGGAAAAATTACAGCAGGCCAACATCACCTATCCGTGTTTCTGTTCGAGAAAACAGATTAAGGCCCTTGCACACAATGGCATCTACCCCGGAACCTGTCGTAATAAGAGCTTTAATAAATCCGTTCAACCCTATGCCATTCGCATAAAAGTATCGACAGATGAAATTAGCTTTGTCGATCAGATTCAGAAAATCTATAGTCAACAGCTTAATCAGTCGGTGGGTGATTTTGTAATCTTTCGCCGGGATCAGGTATTCACCTACCAGCTCAGTGTGGTGGTGGATGATTATCTGAGCCAGATAAGTCATGTCGTCCGCGGCAATGACCTGCTGGCCTCCACACCCCGGCAAATCTATTTGCAGCAACAATTGGGCTATCCAAAACCCCAATACGCCCATATCCCCCTGGCAGTGACACATGACAACTTAAAACTCAGTAAACTCAGTCATGCCAAAAAAGTAGTGTGTGACCTGCAAACACTGGTACTGGCCGCTGAATTTCTGGGACAAGATATTATGAAGCACATGGATTATCAGACCAAAGAGGACTTCTGGCGGCATCTTTTTATTAATTGGGATATAAACAAGGTGCCAAAGATGGCAAAACAGGAGATTTTGTATTAATCTTATTGCTGAATTACAGACTGAAGTTTTTTGGCAAACTTTTTTAAAACGATGGAGAAACAGGTGTCACAAGCTGCAACTCAACTGGAACATCCTTTTATGGAAAAATTTCAGGGGCGGTTTACAGGAATTTTGCGTTGGCAGCAACTGGATGAATTATGGGAAACTATTCAGGCTGGCAAAACGGACGACTGGTATATTTACCATATAGGCGAACCCCCGCCGCTTACAGCCTGTAAATCTGAACAATTACACCGTTTTATAAAAGAAGTGGACAAACTGCTCCGGCAAGATCACGAAGAGGATTATTGCGGCATTGTCTATGTGGATGATAAATCAAGCCCTGGTTTTGTCAAAATTTACGACCCCAGTAATCTGGGGCATGTATGTGGTTCCAGTGGAGCTCCACCGCCCCTGCCAGGCTGGATATTAAGTAAATTACAGCCGATTGATATGCAAGCCGCCATGCCGCCGCCAGGCAACAGGAAAAGATGGTGGCAGAAGATTTTTAGTTAACTAGTTAGATACCTTTAGTTAGATACAGTGGTTTATTTATTTTTAATCTCGGGACATTAACATTCATTAATTCACATAATCAAAGGAAAGCGAATTATGGCAGACGATAAAGTATATCCTATTCCGCAGGAAGTTGCAGACAAGGCTTATATTACAGAAGATAAGTACCATACTATGTACCAACAGTCCATTGACGATCCCGATACCTTCTGGGGCGCTATGGCCAAAGAATTTCTCAGCTTTTCTAAACAGTGGGATAAGGTCAGTGATTGGCAGTACGGTGAGAATGATGTCAGCATCAAGTGGTTTAGCGGTGCTAAATTAAATGTGACCTACAACTGTATTGATCGCCATTTACCGCAACGGGCCGATCAAACGGCCATTATCTGGGAATCTGATGATCCGCAAAAATCTGAAACCATCAGCTATCAGCAGCTCTCTGATGAAGTTAACCGCTTTGCCAATGTCTTAAAAGCACGTGGTGTAAAAAAAGGCGACCGGGTTTGTATTTACATGCCCATGATCCCGGAAGCGGCCTACTCCATGTTGGCCTGCGCTCGTATTGGTGCCATTCATTCGGTTGTTTTTGGCGGTTTTTCGCCGGAAGCATTAAAAGACCGGATTCTCGATTCTGACTGCCAGATAGTCATTACAGCAGATCAGGGTCTGCGCGGCGGCAAAGCCGTTCCGCTGAAGAAAAATGCCGACCAGGCAGTGGCACAATGCCCTAATGTTCATACTGTATTAGTTATTCAACATACCCATGGTGATGTGGTCTGGAATGACAAACATGATATCTGGTACCACGAAATTGCGGACACTGTCGATAGCAATTGTGAGCCGGAAGAAATGGATGCAGAAGATCCATTGTTTATTCTCTATACCTCCGGCTCAACGGGCAAACCAAAAGGTGTTTTACACACTACAGCAGGCTATCTGCTGTATACTGCAGTAACTCACAAATACACATTTGACTATAAAGAAGGTGATATCTATTGGTGTACCGCCGATGTAGGCTGGATCACCGGTCACAGTTATATTCTTTATGGACCTTTGGCCAATGGTGCGACCACACTGATGTTTGAAGGCATTCCCAGTTATCCGGATGCCTCCCGCTTCTGGCAGGTCGTGGACAAACATCAGGTTAATACCTTCTATACTGCGCCGACTGCTATAAGAGCCTTAATGAGTGAAGGTGATGATCCGGTTAAGAAAACATCCCGCAGCAGTTTACACCTGCTGGGCTCGGTGGGTGAACCCATTAATCCAGAAGCCTGGGAATGGTATTACCATGTGGTGGGCGAGGCCAACTGTCCTATCATGGATACCTGGTGGCAGACTGAAACCGGCGGCTTTATGATCACGCCGTTACCTGGTGCCACTGCCCTCAAACCGGGTTCTGCTTCCCGTCCGTTCTTTGGTGTTAAGCCTAACCTTATGGATACCGACGGCAAGATCATGTCCGGCGAAGCTGCCGGCAGTCTGGTGATCAGTGCCAGCTGGCCTGGTCAGATGCGTACCATTTACGGTGATCATCAGCGTTTTGTTGAGACCTACTTTAAAACCTATCCAGGTCATTACTTCACCAGTGATGGCGCCCGCCGTGATGCTGATGGGTATTACTGGATCACGGGTCGTGTAGATGACGTGTTAAATGTCTCTGGTCATCGTCTGGGTACTGCTGAAATTGAAAGCGCCCTGGTGCTGCATAATGCGGTCGCAGAAGCAGCGATTGTTGGTTATCCTCATGATATCAAAGGACAGGGAATATACGCCTATGTCACTTTGGTCAAAGGTGTGGAAGCCACCGATGATCTCAAAATCGAGCTGGTCAAGCAGGTTCGTAAAGAAATTGGCCCTATCGCTACTCTGGATGCCATTCAATGGGCACCCGGCCTGCCTAAAACCCGTTCCGGTAAAATTATGCGCCGTATTTTGCGTAAAATTGCCAGTAATGAACTGGATAATATGGGTGATACCAGTACTCTGGCCGATCCGGGCGTTGTGGAGCAGTTAATTGACAACCGCCAAAACAAGTAAGTAAAAATCGCTTTACCACTTACGCTGGAAGCTTTGTGGCCCATGTGTTTATGGGCTGCAAGGCTTTTCCGTAAACCATCAATTCATCGGGTCCGGGTTACTATTTATAATCAAACTCCAGCCCACCCTCGATATTTTCGGCCCGAAAATTGCTTATTTTTAAGTTGTATAATTAATCCATCAGCCATTTTATGAGTCATAAATACAATGGAAGATATCAACAATCTCAATTCGGTAAAATTAGATATTCTGGTTGCAGAAGCCATAGGCATAGATGTTTTTTATCCGCACAACCACAATAAGCTCAGTTATGTCCCACGTGCCGGGATGACGCCCAGAGAATGGGCTCCCAGCCGGTTCTGGTCACAGGGAGGACCCTTTATTGAACAATATAAAATGGATTTAAACTGGGGTTGGGAGGAAATGAGCGAGTGGACAGCCTCGCTAGAGCCGGATATTAATGTTCAGGGAGCTACTCTACTGGAAGCCGCCATGCGGGCACTGGTCTGTTTAAAATTACCGGACTATGTCAAACCAAACTAAAGGTCAAACCAAACTAAAGGTCAAACCAAACTAAAAGTCAAACCCGGCTAAAGCTATTCACTGAAAGAGACTCTGTTATAAATAAGACTGCTCAACAAGGTTTGCTATTTTAGCGACATAGGCTTTATTCTCCAGATACTCTTCGCGTAAAATTATAACCTGCCTTGCCACATCCAGCCAATGTTGACGAGCTCTGGCATTATACGATTTCAGAGGCTCTAAAGCATTATCATTGCCTCCTTTATGCAGCCATTGTTGATAACACTGCATCAAACCCGGAGCAATGGTTTTGCGCATACTGGTTAAATTAGCTATATAAAAATGCAACGATTCCGGTCTGAAATCGGACAATAATGCAGGCAGGGTGGATAAACTGTCAGCTAGATGATCTTTGACTGCCCTGAGCATGATTTCCGCTTTGGAACGAGGTAACCGGGATAAAATTTCCCGCCAGCTCTGCCCCAGTAAAGCAGTTGCCTGAACCTCTCCGATCTCATGCAGCAGTGCCATATTCAGCTCATTGCTGGTCATCTGTTCCAGTGCTTCGAGAACATCACTGGCAAAAGGATAATGTTCAATAGCACGTTTCATGGCATTGTCAGGCTTGTTCCATTTCCATTCCTCATATTTTTCCCAAAGCATCCGGCGAAAGGATTCCCGGCGTAAAAAAATGACATTACCCTGAGCCATGGCCGGCGGGGCAGTAAGATCCCGAGCATACTCTGTGCCAGTAACGTAGATGCTATAGTCACCTTCTTTATGGAATTTTTCCAGTTGCGCAAGAAAAAAATGCGGACGCAGTTTATTACCATAACCAGCACTATAAACCAGTCCATGTTTTTCAAGTTTCTGGTTTATTGCTTGAGTAGCAAATGGTTCATAACTGTTTCCTGCAATATTAAGCGCGTGATATTCCTGACCTTCGATGTCCAGCCATAGCCCTTCCCGCTCAATGAGCCATTGTCCCAATTGTTCTTTGTCAATAGGAGAATCAAATCCACGCCCAGTTTCCCAACGAAAATATTCGCGCATTTTCAACAGGTATATACACAAAGTATATTGCCCGGCATGAGTAGCATCGGTAATATGACAATTATGCTGAACACGTTCACTCAAAGTTGCTAAAATATTTTTCATGACAATCCTGTCCAGTATCTAAGACTCTAAAATTTCCTGATAACGAAAGCAATCCATAGTGTGATCATTCACCATGCCGACGGCCTGCATATAAGCATAGCAAATGGTACTGCCCACAAACTTAAAGCCTCTTTTTTTTAATGTCTTGCTCATTAGATCAGATTCTTTGCTGTTGGCCGGAATATCAGACAATGTTTTCCAGTGATTGATTTTTGGCTGGCCATCGACAAACTGCCAGATATAGTCTGAAAAGGAACCATAGCGGGCCTGGACTTCAAGAAACAGGCGTGCATTGGCCACAGCAGAGTTTACTTTCAAGCGATTGCGAATAATTCCCGGATCCTGTAATAAAAGGTCTATTTTCTGTTCATCATAAAGGGCAATTTTGCTGGCATCAAACTGATCAAACACCTTCTGATAATGTGCCCTTTTTTTCAGTACCGTGATCCAGCTCAATCCAGCCTGGGCACCTTCCAGAGTCAGCATCTCAAACAAATGTTGATCATCATAACTGGCCACGCCCCATTCCGTATCATGATATTGCCGGTACAACGGGTCATCACCGCACCACTCACATCTCTGGATCATAATGGGCTCCTGATATTGTCTGCAAAAGCAAAATAGTTCTAAAGAAAAGAGTTTCAATGCCGCTAAAAGATTATCTGAAACAAAACCTTTTTCAGAATCCAGAAAAACTTTAGTCAAGAACCAGTCAAGAGGTCACAAAATGGATATTTCCGGTGTTCAAACTGCAGCCATTGCATCCAGTGTCGGACAAAACGATACTGTCGGTATGACCGTGCTGAAAAAAGCCATGGATATTCAGGAACAGTCTGCCATGCAGCTGATTCAATCCATTCCTGAATTGCCTGACAATCTGGGACAGAATATCAATGTAAAAGTCTGATTTCCTTTTACACAACTGACCATTCCTGAAGCTCAAGCCTTCTCCCCCATGTCATAAATCAGCTTTCTCCTGTTCATTTTATGCCTTGTACCTATTATAATGGGTACCGGCACGACATTTTACCACGCACCCGCAATACTTTTCCTGACATAGCTCCAAGTAAAAAACCGGATAAGCATCTTTACGATATTTTGATATGATGAATAACATGAAATCAGACACTCAACCCGACGCTTATACACAACTGGAAAACCTGTTTAACCAGGTCTATCAATTGCACCATCTGGCCGCCATTGCCCATTGGGATGCGGCCACCATGATGCCACCGGGCGGCAGTGAAGCCAGAGGACAGGCACTGGCTGAAATCA
>CBDTVA010000078.1:0-9697 GCA_965363935.1 uncultured Gammaproteobacteria bacterium
TCATGCCGAATAATTAAGAGAGTATACTTAAAATACTGTATTTTTACTTCTCCCTTGTAAAGAAGTGGGAAGTAAAAAACAGCATTTTTCGCATTAAAAACCACAGCTCATACATTCTCTTTCAGCCAATCCTGTCCCCACAATATAGCATTTTAAAATAATACTATTGTCCGGCAGGCATTTAGTGTGCTTCATCCCAGTTATCGCCGACACCCGCTTCAACGATAAGCGGCACTTTTAGATCTGCTGCCTGGCTCATAATTGCAGTGAGCTTTGTAACAGCGCCATCCAGAATGGCTTCAGGTACTTCAAAAACCAGTTCATCATGAACCTGCATGGTCATTTTTATGCCATCAAATGCACCCCCCGGTACAGCCTCGGATTCCAGCCATTTATCCATAGCAAGCATGGCGCGTTTAATAATATCTGCGGCACTGCCCTGCATGGGTGCATTTATCGCACTTCGCTCGGCATATTGACGACGCTGACCATTACGGGAATTTATTTCCGGAATATGTAAACGACGGCCAAATACCGTTTCGACATAACCCTGTTCTTTTGCCAGCTCCCGCATACGATCCATATACAGCCTGACACCCGGATAGCGATGAAAATAAAGATCGATATAGCCTTGTGCATCGCCCCGGGTTATATCAAGCTGCTTTGCCAGACCAAATGCAGACATGCCATAGATCAAACCAAAGTTAATGGCTTTGGCACTACGGCGTTGTTCAGTACTGACTGCATCCAGTTCTAGCGCAAAGACTTCGGCGGCAGTCGCACGATGCACATCCAGTCCCTGCGCAAAGGCATTAAGCAAGCCGGCATCTTCAGAAAGGTGTGCCATAATTCGCAATTCTATCTGTGAATAATCAGCGGCGACAATTTTTTTCCCGTTCGGAGCAATAAACGCCTGACGGATTTTCCTGCCCTGTGCTGTTCGTATGGGAATATTTTGCAGATTCGGCTCAGTAGATGACAGTCTGCCGGTCACTGCAACGGCCTGATTATAAGAAGTGTGAACCCGCCCGGTTCTTGCATCAATCTGCAGGGGCAGTTTGTCCGTATAGGTTGACTTGAGTTTTGCCAGTGACCGGTGTTCCAGAATAAGCCTGGGCATAGGATAGTCCAGGGACAGTTCCTGCAGAACTGATTCCGCAGTCGATGGCTGCCCTTTAGGGGTTTTTGATTTAACCGGCAGGGCCATTTTATCAAACAGAATACTCTGGATTTGCTTTGGTGAAGACAGATTAAAGGCCTCCCCGGCCAGATCAAAGGCCTCAGTTTCAATATCCTTGAGTTTCAGGGCAATTTCCTGACTTTGCTGTTGCAGTAAACTGGCATCGATCAATACCCCATTGCGTTCAATGCGCGATAAAACCGATACCAGCGGCAGTTCCACTTCCTGAAACAGTTTTTTCAATTCTTCCTGCGCCTGTAATTTGGGCCACAGCGTTTCATGCAAACGTAAGGTAATATCAGCATCCTCTGCTGCATAAGGAGAGGCCTGGGCAACAGGGATTTCATCAAAACGCAATTGTTTGACTCCCTTTCCGGCAATATCTTCGAATTTGACCGTCTGATAAGCCAGATATTTGAGTGCCAGCGCATCCATATTATGCCGGGTTGCGGTGCTGTCCAGAACATAGGATTCCAGCATGGTGTCAAAGGCAATGCCTAGCAGGCAGATATCGTGGTTTAATAATACATTCCGGTCATATTTCAGGTTCTGCCCTACTTTGGCCTTGTCAGGATTTTCCAGCAAGGGTTTAAGGCGTTTTAAAACTGCTTCGCGGTCAAGCTGGTTTGGGGTTTCAACATCTTTATGGATCAGCGGGATGTAGGCGGCTTTAGTAATTTCAACAGCGAAGGAAACACCCACTATTTCTGCCTGCATATAGTCCAGCGAGGTGGTTTCGGTATCAAAAGCAATCAGATCGGCCTGCACTAATTGCTGTTCCCAAAGTTCAAAAGTATTCCAGTCAGTAATGGTGGTGTAGTCGCCTTTGCCCTCCCCCCGGGAATGCTCCGTGTGACTGGAATCATCGTCATTAAGCATGTCCTGCTGGGTACCGGCAAACTCCGCACTCAGTATTTTCGACAACCAGGTTTTAAATTCCAGTTCACTATACAGCGCTTTTAATTTTACCTTGTCCGGCTCCCTCAGGCAGAGTTGCTCAACGGTTTCATCCATCTCAACATCAAGCTTAATGGTAACCAGGCGACAGGCAAGCTTTAACTGCTCCAGTGAGGAACGCAGGTTTTCACCGACCTTACCTTTAAATGCATCAGCGTGATCAATAATGTTGGCTACACTGGTGTATTCCTGCAACCATTTCACCGCTGTTTTGGGACCCACCTTGTCAACACCGGGGACATTGTCCGAGGTGTCACCTATCAATGCCAGATAATCAATGATCTGTTCAGGATTTACGCCAAATTTTTGCTTCACACCCTCGATGTCCATAATCTGGTTTTTCATGGTATCGACCAGAGAAACCTGTTCAGTGACCAATTGCGCCATATCCTTGTCACCGGTTGAAATGATCACCTCAAAGCCTTTTTCGGCAGCCTGAACTGCCAGTGTTCCTATGACATCATCGGCCTCCACACCTGGAATAGCGATTAATGGAAAGCCCATAGCCTTGATGACTTCATGCAGCGGTTCGATCTGGCAGCGTAAATCATCCGGCATGGAGGGGCGATTGGCCTTATAGAGTGGATACATATCGTCCCGAAAGGTCTTACCTTTGGCATCAAACACCATGGCAACCCTTCTGGTCGGATGGTCATTGAGCAGACGTTTGAGCATATTCACCACACCATAAACAGCACCGGTAGGCAGGCCTTTGGAGTTGGTTAAGCCTGGCATGGCATGAAAGGCACGATAAAGATAGGAAGAACCATCTACCAGCACCAGCTGATTATCAGATAGGGTGTGTTCGGTTGTCTTGGCAGTGCTTGGCATGGTTTCATGAGCCTTGTGATTTGTTTTATTTGAGCAGGAATTATACTGCCTAACGAAGTATGGAGTAAAACCTTAGGCCTGCATTAATACCACAAACCTGATATGCGCCTTTTGGGTTTTTGTGTCGGTGCTGGTTCAAGCCAGCCGTCTGAGTATTGTTTTTCAAACCTGGCAGGATGCTGCACAAAATCTCTGGCAATATTGTTCAGCCTGACAACCCGGCTTTTCGTGGTCGGATGCGATCGTAGCAAGGAGGGATCGGGTACTCTGTGTCCCGGCAATAATAGGCGTTCTATCCAGTTGTGCTGATAATACTCAATTTTCTGCAAGGCTTCAGCCAGCCCTAGCGGGTCACCTGTTAGCTGAGCCGCAACCAGATCAGCACTGTATTCCCGTGTACGTGACAGAGCCAGCTGCAAAAGTGCACTGATATTCGGTGCCAGGACAAGAATTATAAGTAATAACCAGGGAACAGGCTGTATGGAAAGTATCAGAACAGGCAGATATAATAAAATCAGTAAATGTCCGCACAGTGCCAGCAGACTCGTTAACCGGCTCAGCACATCTGCAACCAGCATGACCCACAAATCATGGTTGCGAATATGGCTGATTTCATGGGCAAGCACTGCAGCTAATTCCCTGCTGTTCAGATTGCGCAACATACCATCGCTGATCACTATACAAGTGTCTTTTTTTAAACCCATAGTAAAGGCATTTAAAACCTGGCTGGGCAGGTAGTAGAGTGCCGGTGTGTATTCGATTCCCGCTTTATCGACAAGTTGATCAAGCATGTTATAAAGCCGGGGTGCCTGACCAGGATTTATTAACCGTGCGTGGTATAGCTGTAGAATAAAGTAAGGTGAAGCACGAGAACCGCTGACAACAATCAGCAAAACCATGGCTGAAGCCCAGATGGCCCCTTCAGGACCGGCTACCAGCCAGCCAATAAGAGCCAACAATCCCAGCATGGCTAAAAGCAAAAGTAACGAGTGCAGTAAATTTTGTCGCCAGTAATAGTTTGCCGAAGGAATATTCATAAAACTGTATTCTCAATCCCCATATCACTATAAATCTGATGGAAAAAATCAGCTGAAGGCTTACCAATAATGGTGGCTTTCACTTGAGCTGCATAGCACAAGCTTGCCCGATAGAGGTTGATAGTCAATACCTGGTCCTGTCCCTGGAGTCAGCCCTTGAAGGCGTGTTTTGAATTAAGATACTCCTGCTCCTGAACAGTGCTGTGACGATTTAAAATGCTGTTGCGGTGCGGGAATCGGCCAAATTGGCGGATAATTTCCCTATGATGTCTGGCGAACCTTAAATTAGATTCCAGTCCTGCCAGTTCATAAAGGCGCACCGAGAGATCCTGATCGGCCAGGTTTTCACTATGCATCAATGGCATATATAGAAAAGGCAGCCTGTCTTTTGCCAGTCGGGTATCCAGTTTGTTTTCAATGGCCTGACGGGCTATGGCAACAGCCAGCTGCTCAGTCTGAAAGCTTTTCGCCTGATTGCGAAACATATTTAATGGAAATTGATCCATTATTATCACCAGAGCCAAAGCCCCTTCAGCTGTTTCAGTCCAATGATTTAATGCTCCGGAGGCGGCTTTTTGCCACAAATCTTCAAACTTGTCTCTGATTTCTTTATCTAAAGCCGCTGTTGATGCAAACCAATGTTTTTTTAGTGGCTCCGAATACCAGTATTCAATAATGCTTGCTGGTGAAATAGCCATTTTTACCTCTGTTTTTTTCCCTGCAGTTCCTGTCAGTGAATTATAAACCACTTTGACAGAGTTTTTCTCTCACCGGCAGTTTGTGCTATGCTTAACGATGAAACTGACATAACAATATCAAAGATATCTCTTAATGTTACAAGGTTTTCTGAATAAATGCACCAACACCGCTTTTTCTAAAGAGGCCGGAACAAGGCAGTTACATGAGCAAAATTGACAGACGTGATCCCTCTTTTATACCACTGAAAGAAAATACTCTGAATCGTGAAACCTGGCGTGTGTTTCAGATTATGGCAGAATTTGTCAATGGTTTTGAGCAGTTGTCCCAGATAAAACCGTCTGTGAGTATCTTTGGTTCGGCCAGAACGGCAAGTGATCACCCTGATTATCAATTAACCGAAGAAATAGCTCAATTATTATCCGATGCCGGATTTTCAATTGTCAGTGGCGGCGGACCTGGTATTATGGAAGCAGCAAACAAGGGTGGACAAGCAGGCAAGTCGCAAAGTATTGGCCTGAACATTGAGTTACCCAGAGAGCAGCATTGGAACCTGTACCAGGATATTTCTCTGAATTTCAAACATTTTTTCTCCCGCAAAGTGATGTTTGTCAAATATGCGACGGCTTACGTTGTCATGCCCGGCGGTTTTGGTACACTAGACGAATTCGCAGAAATACTCACTCTGGTGCAAACCGGTAAAACCAGGCAAATTCCCATTATTCTGGTCGGCAGCGAGTTTTGGTCCGGGCTCTTGAGCTGGTTTAAAAACACTCTGGTAAGCGCCGGCACCATTGAGCAGGAAGATTTACAATTGATCCAGGTAATTGATGACCCCCAGACCATAGTAGATGCAATTTTTGATCATTATGAACACCGTTGCTTTGAACCCTCTGCAGAAGAACATGAAAAAATGCTGGATCTCTGATAAGGACTATTAAATGAATACAAAACAATTTTCATTATTGATAAGCACACTCTTAATGACAACATCACTGGCATTAAGCTCTCTTGTTTTAGCTGAACAGGAAGGTGATGAAAAGCTCAAGCCGGATGAGGAAAAAGTCAACCCGCTTGATAACGTTGATATCAATATTATCAAACGTGAAGACAGGACCATTGAAACCCATAGTGTTAATGGTGTGGTTTATAAAGTGAAGGTCATCCCCTCAAGTGGACCGGTTTATTATCTCTATGATACTGATGGTGACGGCTCTCTGGAAACGCGTACCAACCGGGAAATCAGCGAAACCACTGTTCAGCAGTGGAAAATTTTTCAGTGGTAACTCTAATTTCATTACTTTGAATTCTTTACCCTGGAATCGGAAAAAATAATTTTCTGCCCACAGCGCAGAAAATTATTCCCTGTGCTCTTATCACATACGGGATCCAGGTAATTTCTGTACAAGACCTCAATTATGTCTATTTATACCCCCCTTTCCCCGTCTCAACTCAGGCAGTTACCAGGTCATTATGAGCTGGGCGAAATACTGGATTATGTACTGAGATTCTGGCTGTCACGCCTGCTCTACATTCAATCTCGCAACGGCGCAAATTTGCCTCAAGATAAAAATCCTGATGTGTTAAAGTACCTGTTGCTAAAACACCGGGAAAATGCAGCTTTTTGCCTGTCATTGATATAACCAGGAAGCCTTAACCCTCAATTAAATAAGCAGTGTATAAAAAGTTTAAGCACTTTTGGATAAAGATGAAAGACTCAATAATACAATACTCAACAACAACCAATCCACTGCCATGATGATTAAACTGGCAGGCTCTCTGGAAAAAATCACTGTCTGGAGCGGTCAACTGATAGCATGGCTCACCCTGTTAATGGTCTTTATTACCTTTGCCATTGTGGTTTTACGTTATGGTTTTGAAATGGGCTGGATTGCCATGCAGGAATCAGTGTCGTATATGCATGCCCTGGTTTTTTTAATCGGTATTCCCTATACACTGAAATATGACGGCCATGTCCGGGTTGATATTTTTTACCATAAATTGAATGCCCGCAGCAAAGCCTGGGTGAATCTGTGGGGTACACTACTGTTATTGATCCCGGTCAGTCTGTTTATTGCCTGGATTAGCTGGGATTATGTCATTGCTTCCTGGGAAATGGGGGAAGAATCTGGCGAAGCAGGCGGACTGCCAGGCGTTTATTTGCTTAAATCCAGTATATTGTTAATGACACTCCTGCTGTTAATCCAGGGGATCAGCCAGTTATTATTTAATATCACTGTACTGTTAAACAAAAATAACTCAGCTTTACCGCCCAATCAGAACACTCACAACAATATACCTGAGAAGAGGACGCATTAATGGCAGCCATAATGCCCCTATTGTTATTTGCAGTGGTTTGTCTGGTACTCCTGATCGGCTATCCGGTGGCCTTGTCTCTGGCTGGAACGGCACTTTTGTTTGCCGCCATTGGCATTATGACGGACACATTCGATGCCACCTTCCTGCAGGCTCTGCCCAATCGTATTTATGGCATTATGACCAATCAGACGTTGATTGCAGTTCCTCTTTTTGTCTTTATGGGGGTGATGCTGGAGCGTTCGAAAGTAGCCGAAGAATTATTAGGCACCATGGCTGATCTGTTTGGTTCTTTACGGGGCGGCTTAGGCATCTCAGTGGTTCTGGTGGGAATGCTGCTGGCAGCCAGCACCGGTATTGTGGGTGCAACTGTGGTGACCATGGGCCTGCTGTCATTGCCCATTATGCTCAAGCGCGGCTATCATCCCAGCATTGCAACCGGCACGATTTGCGCAGCCGGGACCCTGGGGCAAATTATCCCGCCTTCCATCATTTTAATTTTACTGGGTGACGTACTATCAGCGGCCTACCAGCAGGCACAGCTTGATATGGGAATTTTTGCTCCGGAAACTCTGTCCGTTGGAGACCTGTTTGTGGGTGCTCTTATCCCGGGCTTATTGCTGGTCCTGTTCTATATTCTGTATTTGATTTTTACCGGCTTAATGCGCAGTGATTTGATACCAAAGGTTGCCGTAACAGAAGCTGTTCATTCAGATCACCTGTTTTTAAGAAGCCTCAAGGCACTTATACCGCCCTTATTACTAATTGTTGCGGTATTGGGTTCTATCCTCAGTGGTGCAGCAACGCCCACCGAAGCGGCCGCCGTCGGTGCCATGGGTGCCTTGTTTCTGGCCATGATCAGAAGAGAGCTGTCATGGACGGTTCTGAAAGATGTGGTTCGTTCAACCACTCAGGTAACCAGTATGATTTTCTTTATTTTTATAGGTGCTGCCATCTTTTCTCTTACCTTCAGGGGTTTTGGCGGTGATGAATTGATTGAAGAATTTTTAACCGGTATTGCCAGCAATGATTCCGACAGTTTTCTGGCCCGGATTTTTCCGGAAGGTGCTTTTGGTCCTGTGCTGATTGTTATGCTGGTGATGTTCTTACTGGGCTTTATTCTGGACTTTATTGAAATTACCTTTGTGGTGGTACCGATTATTGCACCGATATTGCTGGCGATGGGTATTGACCCGGTCTGGTTGGGGATAATGATTGCCATTAATCTGCAAACCTCCTTTTTAACCCCTCCTTTTGGCTTTGCCCTGTTTTATTTGCGCGGTGTTGCACCGGAGTCTGTTAAGACGGTGGATATTTACAAAGGTATTATACCCTTTATTGCTATTCAGTTATTAATGCTGGCGGCACTGGCCTATTGGCCGCAGCTGGCAACCTGGCTGCCCGGAAAAGTTTTTTAGCCGACATCCGCTGTGTCTTCAGGCTGCAGCGGGTAAAACATTCATCACATCAATTGATTTTTTGCTTTTGCGGAAAAACCGTCCTAAAAACTGGTTGATTTTATTTGCACGATCCAAAGAATTGATCACCGCTTTTCTGCGATAGCCAACCTGTTCTAAAAACAATAACAGTTCCGGATTGTCCGGTTCAACTTTCAGGCCGAGGATTATGGCAGCCAGTCCCTGCTGACGCTCACCAATAAATAGATGTGCATAGGCTAAAACACGCAAGATATTGGTATCAGTCGGATTAATCCCATGCGCTTCTTCTATAAGAGAAATTTTATCACTCATGCCTCCAAGAACTTCACACAAACCAAGATAGGCCATGCATTTGGCTTTGGCAATCTTACTCCCTTTGTGTTTGTTCAAGGCAACCCGAAAATAAAATACGGCTTTTGAATTGTCAGATTTTTTAAATGCAACAATGCCTTGCGAGAACTCATTCACCAGGCGGGTTTTTGTTTCCAAAGCTTCTTCCTTCACACAGGTTCAATATCGCTGTTAGTTATTATTTTTAAATTCTAGCAGATTTTTTTCTATTGCCAACTTAATGTCGATCTTTTTATCGTTGGATATAATTTTACGTTTTTAAGCTTTTCGTAATATTTGTGTATTATTATATCTTGAAGATACTTTTTTACGACAAATCAAGTTTATCACAATTTATTAAATTCACTGCGGTTTACAATTACAGGTAAAATTTATGGCACAATCATTGAAGAAAACATATACCAATTATTTTTCCTGGAGCCGTTCGGTTCGCTGGTTTCACTGGATTAATTTTCTCTGTGTGATCAGTTTAATTTTTGTTGGTCTGATCATGCTTTATAAAAAAGAGTTAGGAATTTCCGGGATCGAAGCAAAAGTGGCATTAAAAACGCTGCATGTCCTTATTGGTTATGTTTTTGCCACCAATTTGCTTGTACGTCTCCTGTTTGCGTTCACCGGACCGGCTTCAGCACGCTTCAAAGCCTTTATTCCTGGCAAGGGCTTTATGCAAAGTTTACAGAGTTATCGTACATCATTAAAAAGTGGTAAGCCACAACAATTTATTGGCCATAACCCATTGGGCAAACTGGCAGTCTCCAGCCTGTTTTTGCTATTGCTTATACTGACAGTCAGTGGTTTGTTCAGAGCAGGTACTGATATTTATTATCCGCCTTTTGGCTCAATGGTCAGCAGCTATATTGCAGAACAGGGAACTGATCCATCAACACTCA
>CBDTVA010000079.1:0-9696 GCA_965363935.1 uncultured Gammaproteobacteria bacterium
TGGTGGAACCCTGTTCATTGATGAAATTGGCGAGCTGTCGCTGGATTTGCAGACCAAACTATTGCGTGTGCTGGAGAGTGGTACCATACGTCGTATTGGCGGCACCCATTATTTTGACGTTGATGTCCGGGTCATTGCGGCAACTAACCGTGATGTCAAAAAGATGGTCAAAAATGGTCAGTTTCGACAGGATCTCTATTACCGTCTGGTCACTTTTCCTGTACATGTTCCACCTTTAAGGGAACGTAAGGAAGATATTCCGCCTATTGCCGAACACTTTTTGCGAAAAATTGAAAGTGGTGCCCAATATATCCCACTGCCATCCGCTATCATTGAGATTCTATTTTCTTATGATTTTCCTGGCAACATCAGGGAACTGCGCAATATTATCGAACGTGCTGTCATTCTGGCTGCGGGCGATCCTATCACAGAAGAACACCTGACTATTGATAAAAATCCCCACCACTTATATACGGATGAATTTGATGATCTGGATATAGAAGACTTCCCCAAACCCTATCGCAGTCAGAGAGCCACAGGTCTGTACAAACCTAATAAGCCAGTAAAATCACGTAAACTCGATCTGGAAACCATTAAAGAAACTCTGAACTATTTTAATGGCCATCGGCTATCAGCAGCACAGGAGCTTGGTATCAGTGAACGGACCTTGTACCGCTATCTACAGAAAATCAATCAAATGGAGCAAGGTCTTTAGCTAAGGTCAGACTTAAAAAATACGGGACAAAAAAAACCCAACCTAAACCTTAAAAAAGGGGGTTGGGCAATCCTGACAACAGAAAACGTTTATAACCTGAAGCCCGGTCAAATTGACCTGCATTCAGGCTATCGATTAAAAAACGAAATTAGAGCCACAACTCAGACACATTCCGTTCATAATCTTTTATAAAGCATTGTCTGTGCCACTTTTGTAAAATTAAAATATCTTTTTGTTTTTATTATACAATTTAATTTCCAGAGGAATTAATTATTAATTATCAGGGATAATTGTCATGTCAAAATATTAACATTTTAATTATTATGACATGTCATTGTCATGGCAATTATTTCGTGAGCTGTGCATCTGGATTTAGATATTTTTTAACCTAGAATAATCAGTTGAACGTAGTGAGAGTGATCAAAACAAAACTATCAAAAGGACAGGGTATTTAAATTACTGGAAGTAGAGGATGTCGTTGATGAAAAAAGTGTTGAAATAAGTCGTATCAACTATAAATGTCAGGGTAATAGGCAGTCCCAGGCCCTTAGCCGGGTTATAATTTGGTTAAGGGCTTAGCGCGCGCGCTTTCATGCTCAGCTTATAGCTCGTTATGGCTCTTTATTCCCTGCTGATGGGCTCTTAATTTATACCCAGCTGATGGCTCTATTATCCTGCCAATGCCGATAAATATGGGCCTGTAATGCTATTTGCGTAATCATCTGATCTTTTAACATTTTCTCCTGATCACCACTCTGAAAAATCTGTGTTGCCTGGAGTTCAAAATAAGCTTGCTGATTTGCTTTTGTCTGCAATTCAACTCGACTCTCCCAGGCACAATTATTCACTATATAATGTACAGCATGACCTTGATGCCAGCCCCTTTTGGGCGCGATTTCACTAATAAAAATGTCAACCGCCTGAATAGAATAGTGTTCCACAACTTCCTCCTTGGTAGCAAAGTAGCTAAGCTGGATATGTATCCTTACAAAGATCCTGTTCTGAAAAAAGTGCAGATACTAAAAGCAGAGACTACTTTTCCCCTATTAAATGAAACCAGTAATAGCGTTATAATACGTTGTTATATATTATTCTTCTTTATTGGTTTATTGGTTAGTAACAGAGAGAGTATCTCTGTGTCACTGAGTACAGTTTTTTATTTTTTTATCGTTCGCTTACGCTGAAAATAATACTTCGTCTGAATTAGATTGATGTTTCGATTTTGATGCATTGCGGTGTGGTTGTTACCCTAAAACTTATAGTGGATACCATGAGTCTGGGTTCAATGATGTAAAAAGGTACGGCAAGACGGAGGGTTCGCTTGCCGCACAAGAGCTTACACCGACAAAAGAGAAATGTTACCTCACGACAAGACGTGTCTAGATCGTTTGGTAGCACTTAACTCTTCAATACAATTATCTATCTGCAACCCATGTGCCAAAAAATCGTGATTTTATAAAAACCTGACACGCGGTTATAACAAATTGATTTATATTGATTATTTTTAAATAATAGAGTTAATTACTATGTTGTTTTAAGAAAAAATTTTCCATAAATGACAGGAAATTCCTGCCAAATATGACGTACTGTGCTATAAATGACAATTTATAGCACATAAATTTATTACGCATATCACACTTTTAGCTGCTGACAATGTTCGATTTTGAACATTGCTCAATCATTAGCAACAAAGAATTCAGCGTTTTCTCTGTATAGTTCAGGTTAAGTGGAATACTGACAAAAGACTTGTTCTGGATACAGGAGGCAACACCGGGCTGGAGGAGATTTTTATTGCTCATATGGCTAATTTCGGCAAAACTCATGTAGCGATTTTTCAGATACGGATTAAACAGAGCCACCTGAAATTTCTGCTCAAGAGATAAATTCTTAAACAATGACTGCATTTTGGCTTCAACTTTTTTTAATTGCGCTCTAAGTACAATTTCATTTTCCAGATATTCTTCCTGATGATTGGGGTCCATTACCACCAGTTTCGGGGCAATAAAATCAGTTAACATCTTGACCAGTCGAGGATCCATCCAAAAACGCAAATCACTGCTGGCCTGCCTGTCGGTAAAAATAGCATCGGGATTATAAGCTCGTAGCTTTGCTTTTTCCAACAAAGGGATATAATTGGACAGGGTAAGAGTTTTGTCGCGCAGTTGTTTCCCCTGCTGATTCAGATAATGATCCAGTTCAGGTTCAAGCCCTTCCCCAACACGAACAATAATATCAGCGGCTTGCAATTTCTCCTGCTGCCATGCTGTAAGGGGTTGCTTAATTTCACTAAAATTGAGATAAATCACCTCGGGTTTTACCACGCCATGGGATAAACTGGAAACGATTTCATACAATGGCTCAATGCTCACCACAATATTAGGTTTTGTTATTACAGAAGACGTTAAACTTTCATCAAGACTCTGCTCAAAATTTAAATAATCAGTCTGCTCCGCCTGAACGACGGAAAGACAAACAATAAAAACAGGCATGAGCAAGACTATTTTCTTGCAAATATTAAGGATCATCGGTGTATTCCTGGATTGGGTTTTAAGTTATTTTTTTTGGTATTGTACACTGAGCTCTGGCTGGCTCTTAATAACCAGTGTAGCAAACCCTATGCCATGAATAAGTTATTGTTTTAAAAGACCATTAATGATGTGCTGTTTTAAAAGTGAGTGCTTTGATAGCATTGTTGTGTGTTATAACACACCATTAAAACAACTCATACTGCCTCTGTATCACTTTTTCAAGAGAACTGCCCGCCACCATTAAAATTGCATCGACCACAGGTGCAATTTGTTTGTCAATATAGTGCTCATAATCCAGTGGCTGTTCATTATACTCCACCGGCTCCGGACCACAGGTCGTCATGACATATTCAATCCAGCCACCATACTGATATCTCCCGGTACGCTCATTGTGTTTCACCGCATAAGCTTCTGCCTTCATTGCAGCCTGGGCATGAGGGGGTCTGTTTTTTTGATAATCAGATAATTTTTGCCGCAATCGTTTTCGATACACCAGCTTATTATCAAAGTCACCCTGCCTTAAACCTTGCACAACAGTGCTCAGATAGTCCTCATAAGGTAAATCATTAAAAATCCGTTGATAGACGTTTTGCTGCACTTCCCTGGCCAAAGCAGTCCAATCCGTTCTGACTGTTTCCAGTCCTTTGAAAATAATGCGCTTATCCGTCCCAATTGTCCTATCATCTTTTATTTCATCTGCAAGCATTCCTGCATAGCGTTTTTTGCTGCCCTTTTCAGAACCTCTTACCGTGGGCATAAAAAAACGCGTGAAATGAGTTTCATATTCCATTTCTAAAGAGGAGGTGATTTGATATTTTTCAGCCAGTACATGATGCCAGTGTTGATTAATTTTATTCACCAGATGCTGGCCAATTTCATTGGCAATGTTTTCCTTTTTTGCACCACCTAATGAAACAAAAACCGAATCGGTATCACCATAAATCACATCATAGCCTTCTTCCTCGATCAAAATAGCGGTCTGTTTCATTAACTCATGGCCTCTCAGGGTTATTGAGCTGGTTAATCGGGCATCATGCACACGGCAGCCTGATGTACCTAAAACACCATAAAATGAGTTCATGATTATCTTGATCGCCTGAGATAAAGTTTTGTTATTTTCTTCTTTTGCTTTATCTCTTGCCTGCCATAAGGATTGAATTATTTCCGGTAAAATGGTTTCATTGCGTGCAAAGCTCACACCATTAAATCCGGGTACACAGTCTTTTTCATCAAGTTCTTCTGCTCTGATTCGTGCATAGGGATCAACACAAAAAGTTCTAATTATCGCCGGATACAGACTTTTATAGTCCAGTACTAAGACACTGTCATACAAGCCTGGTCTGGAATTCATGACATAGCCCCCGGGTGCTGACAATATTTCTTTTCGATCGGTAATATTAGGGGCAACAAACCCCTTGCGATGCAGACGAGGTAAATACAGATTATCAAAAGCTGCCACAGAGCCACCTGTTCTATCCATTTCAAGCCCCGTGAGCCTCGCCCTCTCGATAGCAAAGGCAATCAGGTCAGTGTGTTCAAAGATGTCCCAGACCAGTTGACAATCTTCAAGATTATAAGCGGCCAAAGCCTGCTTATCTTCATAAAATTGGCGTTTGATTTCCTTCGCATTATTTTCCTTATAATGGATTTTGCGGGCATAATTTTTTTTGCTATTTAATTGTCTAGCGGGTTCTAACAGCTTCCCTCGCCCCAACAACTCACGACCCACAGACTCCAGTGAAAAACTGGGGAAATTCCAGGTGGCACTTTTTAGTGTATCAATGCCATCCAGAACGACACGCCCGGGGATCAGTAAAAAGAAATGGCTCTGATCTGTTTGTACTTTTCGCCACACAGGCAGACTTTCTGCACGGCCAATGGCAAGTGAAATGTTCAGACTGTCGGCTTTCTTCTGTAAAAACTGAAAGTCAAAATTGATAACATTCCAGCCAATAATAATATCAGGATCCTGTTCAAGAACTAATGCTATAAAACGCAGCATCAAGGTCTTTTCATTTTCGAAACACTCGATGTTTTGAGTAATTTTTTTATCAGCCATAGTGCCTTTCATTAAGGTGATATGCCAATGTTCACAAAGTAATGAAATAGAATAGAGTTCTTGACTGTCGTAGGCCGTTTCGATATCCAGTGACATTATTTGTAACCTGGGCTGGTATTTTTCTGGATACTTGCGGGGTTTTATTTTTGGATTAAGAATGAGCTGTTCTGAATTTTCTTTAGCGGATTCATTCTTATTGAAAAGAGGATTGACAATCTCGCCCTGAGTAAGAATTGTTACCGGCCCTGTCAGAAATCGTTCTGTTAAAAAACGTTCTACTGGGCGAATGTCCGCTTCATAATGCCTGACATCGAATTTTTGCAGTCGCTGTCTTGCCTGATATAAAACCTGTTGGGAATTAAAATAAACACCTGATACAGGTTTATGGTCAAAATCCTTTAACTGCAAAGGTTTTATTATTATGCCCGCTAAGGGGGCCAGTAGCCGGGCAACCTGATGCGAATCTTCCTGCCGGATAAAGAAAACGGCTTGTTGATTTTCAATAAGGATATGAATGGGACCGGAATAACTCGAAAACCAAAAATCCAGCACAATACCTTTGACTGTATCACGCCATTGCCGGGTTAACAGGAATGCATCAATTGAATGCTCCGTAGAAGAGCGGTTATTTTTACTCATGTAATCCCGTAGCAGATAACATTTTTTCCAATCATGTTTTCCAGTAATTTTTTGTCCCGAAAAATAGCCTGATGCACAAGCATGGCAAAGAAACTCCAGAATGGGAAGCCGTCATTCTCCATACCCAAACTACAGTAGTTTGGGTATATACTGTGCATGGACACTGACTAATTGTACTGATCAGGGAAAGTACTTACAAGAATCACGCGTATAGTTTGACGCTAAAATGGCTGTGGTTTGCAAGTCTAAAGGTAACCCTATGTTTTGTAATATTGTTTTTCTTTTATCTATCCTCATCTCCTAAATATGGATAAATTAGCCCTTAAAAATTTATTGCTTCAAAGCCAGACCATTCAAGTCTATGGAAAAGGAAAATCTGTGGCAGGAGAAAAAAATAATAGACGAGCTGTTAATGCAATAGTTATTTTTTTAAAACACCTGTTATAACACAACGTACCGGAATGAAAACACCACTGCAAACTATCCAGGCCTACCATCAACGCAGCAAACATCATTTTCAGCGATATGCAGCAGGTCCCGGTGCTTTAGACTGGAAAAATCAGCCGGATCCATTTCGTACCTATGATGGCTGCACAATGCTGGAAATGCCCTTACTCGTGGAGCAAACAAGTGCATCGTATAACGATTTATACCAACCCGAACAGATTTCTTCTCAAGCTCTCTCGTTAAAAACTGTCGCACAGTTATTGGAATTGTCCTTTGGTCTTTCCGCATGGAAACAATATGAGAATACCCGCTGGGCACTTCGTTGCAACCCGTCGAGTGGTAATTTACACCCAACAGAATCATATGTTATTGCAGAGAATTGTGAGGGAATGTCAGATGGTGTGTATCACTATGTGAGTCGCGACCATATTCTCGAAAAACGTTGTCAGTTCAATCATGAGAAATCCCTACTACCTGCCAGTTCCTTGCTCATCGGTCTGTCTTCGATACATTGGCGTGAAGCATGGAAATATGGTGAACGTGCCTTTCGTTATTGTCAGCTTGATGTCGGGCATGCCATTGCGGCCGTTGGTTATGCAGCAGCTACATTAGGCTGGAAAGCACAAGTTCTGACTTGTGCTAGTGATGCAGATATTGAAACCATTTTAGGCATAGACCGGGAGATTGACTTTGCTACAGCAGAACGTGAGCATGCGGATGTGATGCTGCTGATAAGCGCCGGATGTGAAAAATCATCTGCCGATGTCCTGTCATTGAAAAAAATAGCGGAAACAGTACATAACAGTCAATGGTATGGGCAGGCTAACACTCTTTCATCACAGCACCTTGATGACTGGCCTGTCATTGCCGAAGCAGCGCGGGCTTGTAGAAAACCTGCAACAGACGAACAAGTATGGCATGCCCCAGCCATTTCTGAGCCTATCGCAAAATTAGCTTCAAGGGAATTGGCAGCAAGTAGCATAATCAGGCAAAGACGCAGTGCTCAGGAATTTGATAGCAATGGCAGTATCACTGCACAAGTATTGTATCGAATGTTAGATTTGACGTTGCCACGTCAGACAATACCGCCCTGGGATAGCATTTCATGGGAACCCAGACTCCATCTTTTAATTTTTATTCATCGAGTTGAGGGTCTTGAACCCGGTTTGTATCTTTTCTTGCGTAATGATGGCATAAGAAACAAATTTCAGGCCGGTATAAAACGAGAATATGAGTGGCTTAAACCAAAAGAGTGCCCGGAACACCTGCAATTGTTTCGTCTTGAAACAGGTGATGCCAGAAATGCCGCAAAAACTTTATCCTGTCATCAGGATATTGCCAGTGATGGTGCATTGAGTTTGGCTATGCTGGCAGAGTATGAATCGAATTTGACTAAAAATCCATGGGTATACCGGCAGTTATTTTGGGAAGCGGGAATTCTAGGCCAGGTGCTTTATCTGGAAGCTGAGTCTAGTGGATTTCGTGGTACCGGCATTGGTTGTTTTTTTGATGATGGCGTGCATGAGCTGTTGGCTATAGAGGAATACACATTTCAGAGCATGTATCATTTCACTATTGGAATGGCACTTACGGATAATCGCTTGCAAACCTTGCCTCCTTATGCGCATTTGCAACGCGGTAATATGAAACAAGTATAAATTTACACAGGATTAATTGAATCAATGGAAAGTTTTTTAACTATAAGCTGTCAGCACGACAATGCTCAGGCGGTTATTACAGACTGTCTTCAGCAGCTCGAAAAGATATCTGCGCAATTTAATTTTGCTTTTATTTATGCAACAGATGCCATGTCAGCCGAATATCCTGATTTATTACAGCAGTGTAAGAATAAAACCGGGATTAAACACTGGCTTGGAACAATTGGTGTTGGAATTATTGCACCTGGAAAAGAGTTGTATGATCGACCTGCAGTAAGTATTATGCTGGCAACATTTGATGACCATGAATTCACCATGCTGCCCCTGATTAAAAATGCCAGCGATATGAAATTGCTTAACTGGCCACATGAATTTTTTACCAATTTTGGCATCATTCATGGTGACCCGTTTTATCAAAAAACTCAAAACCTGATTGAAGACATTCAATCTCAGGTTAAAGAGTGTTTTCTTGTCGGCGGATTAACTTCTTCCAGGGATAATCAATATCAGGTTTCCGATGAGGTATACTCCGGTGGTGTCTCCGGTGTGTTTTTTTCAGAAAACATTGCCGTGTTAACCAATCTGAGTCAGGGCTGTAGTCCAATTGGTATGAAACGAACCATCACCCGTGCAAAAGATAATGTGGTTTACAGCCTTAATAATGAACCGGCACTTGATGTATTAATGCAAGATGTTAATGTCACCGGTAGCAGTGAATTAAAACAGCGTGCCGGTGAAATCTTTACGGGACTGTGTATCCCTGGAAGTGATAAAAGTGATTATACCGTGCGCAATCTGGTGGGTATCGACTTTGAACAGAAACTGTTTGCAATTAATGATTACCTCACTGAGTACCAGGAAATGATGTTTTGTGAACGCAATGAACAAACCGCAGTTGATGACATGCAGCACATGCTCGATAAAATTTCCAGCCGTCTTAAAGAAAAACCCAAAGGAGGCATTTATGTTTCCTGCCTTGGACGGGGCAGAGAGCAGTTTGGCAAAAATTCAGAAGAAATAAAGATGATACATAACACTCTCGGTGATTTCCCGTTGACAGGATTCTTTGCCAATGGCGAAATTCATCATAATAAATTGTATGGTTATACTGGTGTATTAACACTATTTATCTGAGTAACTGCACTAAACCTCAGTTCAGAGTAAGCATTATTAAACCTTATGCCTGTGGAAGTTCAGTGAATTCGATGACGTTCAGGTCTGGATCGCGTATAAATATTGAGGTCTTACCATCACCAAAAGCCACCGGGTCTTCTGTTATATTTATGCAGTCAGTTCTGGAGGCAGTACTTGAAATAGTATCCAGATATTTGTATTGAAATTGATAAAACTTCTATATTGTTATATCGCTGATTTTATTGATAGAATAAGATTTGCCAGACACAAAGAGTGAAGTTATGACTTTAAAACATTTAAAAGATAGCTCATGGACAATTGAACAAGCCAACCAACAAATTAAACAGGATTTTGACGAGAAATATTGGCAATTTCTGGTAAGGTTAATTAACTGTAAAGAGGTTAAGTGGAATAAGACCGATAATACCATAAATTTTGCTGAGTACATCCCACTAAAAACACTATTTAACGAGGTGCTGGAGAGGATTCAATCAAAAGAAGAATTTATGGTTGAAC
>CBDTVA010000080.1:0-9689 GCA_965363935.1 uncultured Gammaproteobacteria bacterium
CTATCACATTCGATAATAATGGTAATATCCACATCGCCTGGATTTTTCGCGACGAAGTGGGTGGGAAAACTCAACTTAAATATATGTCTGGTCGTTTGACGGACAATAACTAATAATATATAAAATGTCATTTCACAAAGAAATCTGAAAAAAAGTCATATCCTGCAATACTAATTTAAAATACAAACCAATTTTCAAGCTACTTATGAACAAAAAATTACTGGAAAAGGCTGTCAAACAAGAAATCATTAGTAATGAGCAGGCGAAGTCTCTGCTTGATTTCTTTGCCAGGGAAGAGGCAAAAATTATCCGCGCAGAAAACACGGGTGAGCAGTTAAAGTTTATTCGAAGTTTTGGTGATATATTTATTGCTTTAGGTGTAATCCTGCTGGCATTTACCAGCAGCCAACTTGCAGAAAATACCACCCATCAACTCATAACTATAGCGGTTTTCTTTTTGATTGCTGAGTGGCTTGTGGGTCATAAGCGTCTGGTCTTGCCTGGTATAACACTATTGTTATCGATACTTTATTTCGTGAATGCGGTTGTCGATAGACCTTCTGGTGTTTATGAATCATTAGATGTTTTTTTAATGATTATTACTGGTCTGCTATTTTATATCCGCTATAAAATGCCGTTCAGTTTATATCCTGTCGCAGTGGGTTGTATTTATCTTTTCATTGAATTATCAGGCATCAATATTATTGAGCATCCGTATATATTTATCCTGCTAGGCATGGCGGTTTTCATTGTGGCAATGTGGTATGACACAAGGGACACCCAGAGAGTCAGCAGTCTGAGTGACAATGCCTTCTGGCTACATCTGTTAGCAGCACCTTTGATTGTTCATGGAGTGATGGTGAGCTTGTTTCTTTCGAAACACAGCGGAATGCAGGCAAATAGCCTCTCTATATTTTTACTGTTTATCCTGTTCTTTTTTATTGCCTTGTTTGTTGATAGAAGAGCGATTCTGGTATCAAGCTTCGCCTATGCACTTTATGCAGTCTATAAATTTTCCTACCAGCAATTTATGCAAGTTGACAACCTGACCTTGTTTATCTTTATGGGGGTCGGGATATTTATTATTTTCTTCGGAACCTACTGGTATAAGGTAAGAACCTGGGTGTTTTCACCCATATCCTCATTAAGTATCTGCAAGTTGGTACCGGATTTTAACACCAGATAGTATTATTGTTACAATCACTAAAGTAACATCCATAAACTATCGATTTTGATGGGTACTATGGCAATACAAGTAAATCAACTCATAATGGGATAAGCCCGGATAGAAAGTAAAGGAATGTAAAAATGTCTTTATCAAGCACTTTAACCATTATCTCTGCCATATTATCTCAGCCAATATTATGGATTGAAAATCCCAAATCAGAACTGGGGGATTTCTGGTTTTATACTTTGGGACTATCCATTGTTGTGTTTTTTATTGCAGGAATGATCAGTTGGATAATGGAATCGATACGAAAATGAAACACTGATACAGAGCAACTCGGATAAGCAAAAACCGGGGGGTTTTTATGAACACTTCCAGCTTACTGTAGATTAATCTTCAATTTCATCCATCGGAATAATTTCGCTTTCTTTTTTTCCGGATTCGCACCAATCAATAATCGCTTTTTGAGATAGAATATGGTCTGAGTATTCCTGCTCAATTTCGTTTAGGGCAATACCATAACCTTTAAATCGAAGCACGACAGGTGCATACATGGCATCAGCAATTGAAAAATTGCCAAATAGCCAGGGGCCCTTACCCATAAATCGTCTACGAAAATAACGCCAGAGAGCTGTTACGCGTTCAATATCCTCAGAGGCTGCATCCGATAGCTTAACTGAAGAAAATGTTTTTCTGCAATTCATTGGCAGCTCGTTTCTCATTGCGGGGAAACTGGAATGCATTTCTGCACACATAGAGCGTGCCATAGCCCTGTCTTTAAAATTTTCAGGCCAGCCCTGGTGTTGTGGAAATTTCTCCGCTAAATATTCCAAAATAGCCAGCGAATCCCAGACAATAAACTCACCATCTAACAATACCGGCACCTTATAATTAGAATAGTATTGCTCCAACTGGCTGTTGGTTTGTTCTGTAAAAAGTGGGACTCTTTTTTCCACGAAAGGAATGTCAAGATGTTTCATCCACAACCAGGGTCTAAGAGACCATGAAGAATAATTTTTATTACCGATAATTAAGCTTAAATCTGTCATTAGTGCTATCCACTGAGTGCCTATCTAGTGCTCCGGCAAAACGCCCAGTCAGTTTCACTGGACAGATCAGGATTGTAGGCATAACCCGCTTCCTTAAACTCCTTGATTTGCTCAATGTTATCCAGTTTATTTTTCAGGATAAAGGCGCTCATCATACCTCGGGCCTTTTTGGCGTAAATACCGATGATTTTATAGCTGTCGTCTTTTTTCTCTTTAAAGACGGGGGTAATAATTTTTCCCTTAAGCGCTTTGGGTTTGACTGACTTGAAGTATTCGTTGGACGCCAGGTTTACCAGGGTATCGGTATCCTGTTCTTTGAGTTGTGTATTGAGTAACTCGGTAATCTTGTTGCCCCAGAATTCATACAGGTTTTTTCCGCGTTCATTTTGCAGGCGAGTACCCATCTCCAGTCGATAAGGCTGCATCAGGTCCAGTGGTCGCAGCAGTCCATAAAGGCCGGATAAAATCCGTAGGTGATCCTGGGTAAAGTTTAAGTCATCAGCAGAAAAACTTTCTATATTCATACCGGCATAGACATCACCCTTGAAAGTCAAAATCGCCTGTTTGGCATTCTGAGGATTGAACGGCAGACTCCAGTCGTGGTAGCGATCATGGTTTAACTTTGCCAGGTTACTGCTCAGGTGCATCAGTTTCTCCAGCTGTTTGGGTGAATACTTTCTTAACGTCTTAATCAGCTCACTGGCATCATCAAGGCAATCTGGAATGGTAAAGTCATCCGTTTGTGGCAAACTTTCAAAGTCCAGCTTTTTGGCTGGAGAAATAACGATAAGCATAGTCTTCCTTTAAGCTAAAAGCTTATATGTGAGCCCTTTAGCCCGTATTTCTCATACCGCTGGCAATGGCATTAATGGAACGTAATAAGGGGCTTAACCAAATATCCTGTTCCTCATTACTCAGAGCTTCATTACGATAACGCTTTAACAGGGTTAGCTGAACATGAACCAGGGTGTCCAGATAAGACTGACGTCTGCCCAATGACAGGTTGAGCATAGGGTTATGCTCCAGCAGTTGATCAATTCCTGCCACCTGTAAAATGGTTTTAACGGTGAGATTGTATTCATTGTTGATCATTGCATAGATAGTCTCTTTGGTTTGCTCATCTTTGCATAATTCAGCGTATTCTCTGGCAATATCCATATCAGCTTTATAAAGAGCCATCTGCGTATTGTCTAACAGGGTATTAAAATAAGGCCATTTTTTATACATTTTTCTGAGTCGTTTCAGATTGTCTTCACCCTGTTCAATATATTGGGCCAGTGCAGTACCAATGCCATACCAGGCAGGCAGGGTATGCCGGGACTGCGCCCAGCCAAAGACCCAGCCGATGGCCCGGACGGATGATTTGGAACGGTCACCGGTTTTTCTGTGCGAGGGACGCGAGCCAATATTCATTAAACCAATTTCAGAAACCGGTGTCGCCTCATAAAAATAGTCCAGGAAGCCTGGAGTGTTATCGGTTAAGGTTCGATAATGATGTTCACCGGTTTTGCTCAGTTGCGACATGGCTTCCAGGTAATTCGGCTTGTCATCCCGTTCAGATTTGACCAGACAGCTGCTGGATTTCATCAGGCCGGTAATACCCATAACCAGCTCAAATACAGCGGTCTCACTATTACTGTATTTGTTGGACAGTACTTCACCCTGTTCCGTGAACTTGATTTGTCCATGTACCGAGCCAAATGGCTGAGCCATAATGGCATCATGTGTAGGGCCGCCGCCACGACCAATAGTACCGCCACGACCATGGAACAGACGGATATCAATCTGCTTCTCTTTGGCCAGCTCTGTGATGCGCCTTTGAGCACCATAGAGGTTCCAGCTGGAGGCAAGAATACCGCCGTCTTTACAGGAATCGGAATAACCTAACATGACTTCCTGAAGATTGCCTGCCGCTTTCAGGTATTTGTTATAAATTTCATTATTAAACAGTGCCGACATAACCGGTTCAATGTGTTCCAGATCTTCTACGGTTTCAAACAGCGGTGAGACTGTAATATAACAATAAGGTTTGCCTTCTTCGTTCCTGCCCAGCAAACCGGATAATCTGGACAGGAACATGACTTCCATAACATGGCTGGCGCTATGTGTCATGGAAATAACATACTGGTTAAACAGCTTTGGACTGATTTCCCGGCGCAAATGTAAGATAACATCGAATACCTGAATAATATTTCTGGTTGAATCAGATAAATCTCCCAGATTAATCCGGGGGAGCTCTTCTTGATCGATCAGTCTGGACAGCGTAGCCATTTTTTCATCTTCACTCAGGCTGTTATAATCCGCTTTCTGATCCATGCGCTGTAACAATTCAGTGACTGCTTCGGAATGCAGAGTAGATTCCTGGCGTATGTCCAGGTGCTCCAGATAAAAGCCGAAGGTTTCGCTCAGGCGTATTAAATCTTTTAAGGGCCCGAAAGCTACTTCGCAGTCATTGTGTGAACAGAGTGAATTCTGGATTAATTTCAGATCCTGACAAAATTCATCTTCGCTTTTATAGCCGCTATAGTTTGATCTTGGGCGATGGCCTTTAATTTTGGCATCAATCTGTTCCATGCGATAGCATAATTTACTGCGCATTATAAATAACTTGCGGCGATAGGGTTCTTTGGCAAATTGATTGGGACGATTTTCAAACAGATGTTTATAGGTGACGTTATCGGCCTGCAATGAGTTCATAAAGGCTTCATCGGGGGTACAGAAGGCTATTGAGTGTGTCAGTTGGTGCGACAGTTTTTCTACATCACTTATATAGCGCCTGATAATTTCACGGCTTTGATAACGTGCCGCTTTTTCAGTGATTTTGGCTGTGACAAAAGGGTTGCCATCACGATCACCGCCAATCCAGGAGCCAAAGTGTAAAAAGTTGGGAATGGTCAATTTATCGGCATCGTCCGGATAAATACCCTGAATGGCTCTTTCCAGATAGTGATAGATAACCGGAATGGCATCAAATAGAGATTCGCGAAAATAATACAGGCCGTTTTTTACTTCGTCAATGACCTGGGGTTTTTCTGCGCGGACTTCATCTGTTTTCCACAAAATCTGGATCTGGTTTTTCAGTTCCTGAGTCAGACTGGCTTTATGATATTTGCCCAGACGCGGGTCATCCAGTTTCTCGATAGCAATAAAGATCCGTCTCAGACACTCCAGAATGGTTCTGCGTTTGGATTCGGTTGGGTGGGCTGTAAACACGGGCATATAGGAAAGTTTGTTCAAAAGCCCCTGAAACTGCTCAGCGGAAATATCCTGTTCCTGAAATTCTTTCAGTGTTTTATTAAATGATCCTTCCCAAAGGACTTCCTCCTGGCTGGCCAGACGCCTGCGTGACTTATGTTGCTGAGTTTCTTCAACCACACTGACAAGATTAAAATAGGTACTGAAAGCGCGAATGACCTGTTCAAGGGTTTGCGAATCCAGTTGTTCAATAAGCTTCATGAGTTGCTGGCGTTTGTTTTCGTCATGCGCTTTTCTAAGCTCAATGTATCCCGTCCTGAGTTCTTCGACCACTTCAAACACAGTTTCTCTGGTGTGCTTTTTGAGGACATCCCCGAGCAGAGAACCAATCAGTTTTACTTTTGAACGAAGTTCTTTATCACCGTGCATAAAAAAATAGCCTTTAAAATCTCTCTTAAGAGTGAAAGATTATGTCTGTTAGTCTGGGGTCTTTGCAGAAGAAAAATCGGAATGAATAAAAACATTGAAAATTTAAATAGTGAAAACATTTGTATTGTACTATATTGGTGATGAAAAAGTTAGTACCCCTTCAGAGATGAAGACTTTTAAAGACTTGCTCATTATAGTCTATATATGATTACTGTATTGTTATATAAAGGATTTTCTCAATGTTAACACTTACTGATTCACCCGCCTGGAAAAAACTGAAGTTACATAAAGAGATCATCGAAAATCTTAATTTAAGGGACTTGTTTGCTAATAATACAGAGCGTTTCGAGGATTTTAGTCTGCAGGCAGGTCCCATTTTTCTTGACTATTCGAAAAACCTGATGAGCAATGAAACCATGTCTCTGCTTTTTGAGCTGGCCAGGCAGGAAAAGGTTGAACAATACCGCGATGCCATGTTTTCCGGGCAGGAAATTAATTTTACTGAACATCGTTCAGTTTTGCATACGGCACTAAGAAATCAGTCCACTAAGGAAATATTGAGTCAGGGTAAAAATGTAAAACCTGAAATCAATGCCGTTCTAGAAAAAATGGAAAAATTTTCTGAGCAGGTCCGTGAAGGTCAATGGCTGGGATATACGGGCAAAGCCATCACAGATGTTGTGAATATCGGTATTGGTGGTTCAGATCTAGGGCCAAAAATGGTTATTCATGCTCTAAAACCGTTTACGAATAGAAAAATCAAGCTGCATTTTGTGTCCAACCTGGATGGCAGTCAGATGGCTGAAACGCTGACAAAACTGAATCCGGAAACAACCCTGTTCATTATTTCTTCAAAAACGTTCACCACTCAGGAAACGATGTTCAATGCAGTTACTGCCCGAGGCTGGTTTGTTTCCAGGGTAAAGAATAAGGATTTTATAAAAAACCATTTTGTCGCAGTCTCCACCAATAGTGATGGGGTGCAGCAATTTGGCATTGATCAGCAGAATATTTTTGAGTTCTGGGACTGGGTTGGTGGCCGCTATTCCCTGTGGTCGGCCATTGGCTTATCTATTACCATAGCCATCGGCATGGAAAATTATAAACAATTGCTGGCAGGTGCTGCGCAGATGGATGAGCATTTTGCTCAGGCTCCGTTAGAAGAAAATATGCCGGTAATTTTGGCGTTGTTGGGTATTTTGCATAATAATTTTTTTGCTGTTCACAGTCATGCTGTTATGGTCTATGATCATTATTTAAGCTTGTTTCCCACCTTTTTACAACAACTCGATATGGAAAGTAATGGTAAGCATGTGAATCGTGATGGTGAAAAAGTGGATTATCGTACTGGTCCTGTTATTTGGGGAGAACAGGGAATTAATGGACAGCATGCGTTTTATCAGCTCTTACACCAGGGAACCAGCCCTATTCCCTGTGATTTTTTAATTGCTCTGGACTCTTATAATCCAGCCTGTGGTCACCACCCGGTTTTGATGTCAAATTGTTTTGCCCAGTCGGAAGCTTTAATGCGGGGTAAGACTGAAGCAGAAGCCAGGCAGGAAATGCAGGCAGAAGGGCTGTCCGAGGATGAGATTGAAAAATTATTGCCTCATAAGATTTTTGAAGGGAATCGTTCCAGTAACTCAATCCTGTTCAAGGATCTGACCCCCAATACGCTGGGTTCATTGATTGCACTGTATGAGCATAAAGTGTTTGTTCAGGGCGTTATCTGGAGACTCAATTCATTTGATCAATGGGGAGTGCAATTGGGTAAACAACTGGCCAATCAGATTCAGCTTGACCTGGCCAATGATGAGCCGGTGGTCAGACATGATTCTTCAACCAATGGGCTGATTAATTACTATAAACGCAATCGCAATTCAGAAGGTAATACATTACTGAGTTATGGTAAGGACTGGAGTTCATTACAGGAAATCATGGAAAAAGAGTTTGAATCAGAGTAAAGGCGCAAGATACGCTACTGGTGCATGTAATCTAACACATCAGTGATGATTGGCTGATGTGTTAGATTTAAAGCCACTATCAGTCGATAAAGCCATTACCTCCAGATGTATTTGTTTGCAGCTTGCCGCCGGAAACCCTGGTAAAGGCTTTATGATAAGCGCTAGGTGTGGAAAACAATTTTCCAAAACCATGTTTACCAAACATTTTCAATTCCGAAAAGTTAACTGCAATTCTAAAGCGGGCATGCAAAGCAATAATATTCTTACCATCCACCATGATTTCATAAGGTAAATAGGCGGTTCTTTTTAATGGCTTGTGGTCAATAACCGTCATGGTTTTTTTAACATCCAGATATTTAACACCAGAATCTTCAGCACTCATGGCAACACCAAAAACCACTTGTTTCTTGCCCGGAATTTTGATTTCGTAGATTTCAGTAATGCCATTGTCATTTTCTTTAAAGCCTTTTTTCAGGGCTGCAATCGCTTTGGCATGAGATGGGTATTCTGGCAGTTCATAGAAGTGGTTAAACTTTTCCATACCGAAAGCGTAATTAAATCGTCTCAGTTTTTTATCCGTCAATCCCTCTGAGCCAAAAAACTGTTCAAGACCAAAAGCCTTTGTCATCTGATTTAGAACAGGCTGCAGATCAACATTCTTCATACGGTAGGCATGCTGCATAAAAACCGGATTGGTATAAGCGACTTGAATGTTTTTATTGACCTGAGTCAGACTAATACGCTGTGGTGCTGCAAAACCGCCATAAGATGACTGGGCGGCTAATGACTTTAACTCATCACTGGTAATAATGTAGATATGAGCGCCTTCATAAGGCGAATACTCAGCCACAATATAAAATGAGGATTTACTAATTTGCTGTGTTACTTTGACTTTGGCTTCATCCATAGAGGAAGTCAATTGTGCCGCTAAAACAAACGGTGTAAAGGTCTGTTGGTCAGCAGCCTGTACCGTTAAAGGTAACAAACTGAACAGAAAAAAGGCAATGAGATGTACTGAATGAAAAAAATTTCTGCAAAAAAGCATAAAATGTACCTCCACTTTCAGCCAACCCGGCTAAATTATTATTGTAAATGAGTAGGTTGTTTTATAAATCCATTTTATTTAAAAACATTGAGAATAATTTTCTTTATAATAGCTTTATTCTTTTTGTCTTAAACCATTTTATTTATTATTATATAAACAATAATCTAGCTTAAATAATAAAATATTCAAGATCTTATTCAGCCTATTTCAGGAAAAAGTAAGTATTTGGTGCTATTAATTGTAATATTACGATTTATAAAACTTTAGCACATGTTTGTGTATTGCTGGCCAATCCTGTTGAACAGCTGTGTGCTGAATGAATGTTAGCTTTTTTATGCTGTCTAAAGCCTGATTTAAGCGGGTTCAGGGCTGAATATTTTCTGATACAGGATTTTGATGGAAAAATTAGCAAAACAACATCAGTTTTTGGAAAAACTGATTGATTTTCAAATTAAAAATCAACTTAATAATGAGCAGGGCGGATCACTTTATAAACGAATTGCCGCGTTTCTTCAGGATCCGGAAACCAGTGATTACACTCTGGAATCAATTGCTATCCGAATCGTCAAGATGGGAGTTGATTATGAAGCTTATGTGTCTGCTTTGATTTTTAAAACGCTCCCTGATGAATTTACCAAACGGGAACTGGTTAAACTGGAAGATGAATTCTATAGTTATATTGAAAAAGAATTATACGGCAAAGGATTGGACAGGCGTATCAGTGAGAAACTGATAGCACAAATAAGTAACCAGTATCCACAACTCAGTACAACCATGGTGGAAAAAAAGGCCATGGGTAATTGGGGGTTGCGGGGATGCTGCAAGCACCCGTTCGCTGT
>CBDTVA010000081.1:0-9599 GCA_965363935.1 uncultured Gammaproteobacteria bacterium
TTGAAAAATTAAAAGCACGCCTGGAAAAGGTGGATACTTTTCCGCCCAATCACATATTCTATCTGGCGATACGTCCCCAGGACTACAATTTCTCAACGAAAAATCTGGTTGACAGTGGTTTGCATAAAGAACAAAACGGCTATTGCCGCCTGGTGATTGAAAAACCCTTTGGCCACGATCTGGAAAGCTCGGAAGTGCTCAATACCCAGCTGTATAAACACTTTCGCGAAGACCAGCTGTACCGTATCGATCACTATCTGGGCAAGGATACCGTACAAAATATTCTGGTGTTTCGCTTTGCCAATTTACTGCTGGAACCCTTATGGAACCGTAATTATATCGATCACGTACAAATTACTCATGCAGAAACAGCAGGAGTGGGCGGGCGCTCCCATTATTATGATTCTGCCGGTGCTCTGCGTGATATGATTCAGAGCCATTTATTACAAATGCTGGCCCTGGTGGCAATGGAACCACCGGCACATCTTGATGCCAATGCCTTGCGTGATGAAAAGGTAAAAGTCCTGCGCTCTGTGCGTCCCATTAGTCGTAATGCAGTCAATATGCATGCCTTTCGAGCTCAATATGTAAGCGGCCAGGTGGATGGGGAAAAAGTGCCTGGCTATCTGGAAGAGGGAGAATTTACCTCCGGCAGCACCACAGAAACCTTTGCCGCCATGAAGCTTTATATTGATAACTGGCGCTGGAAAGGCGTACCCTTCTATGTTCGTACCGGCAAGCGAATGAAAGCAAATAGCTTTCTGGTCAGTATTCGCTTTAAACGACCGCCTCAGCAATTGTTTAAAGACACCGCTCTGGAACAGATTGATCCGGACTGGATTTTATTAAATATACAACCGGAAGAATGCATACGGATTGAAATGCAAGTGAAAAAAGGGGGGCTGGAATTGCAGACCCGGACCAGCCAGCTGGAAGCCTGTTCCTGTGATAAGAGATTTCAAATAGATGCTTATGAGGCTTTATTGCTTGATGTCATGGAAGGTGATCAGTCACAGTTCCTGCGTTTTGATGAAGTCTCCTGGGCATGGCAGATTGTGGACCCGGTGCTGCGCTCCTGGATGGAAGAGCAGGACTATATTCATACCTATCCCGCAGGTACCTGGGGACCGGAAGTATCATCAAGATTATTTGACAGTAATGATCAGTTCTGGCGCAATAAACTGTATAATACTACTTGTGATGCCTAGGTTTTTTAAGATCTCTAAAACCACCCTAAACGCTTCATTCCGTTGACGGTACCAGCGCTCGATAGGCGTGCCAGGTTCCGTGTCCTATCAGGGGTAGGGCTACGAGCAGGCCGACGTAAAAGGTGAGCAGTCCAAGGCCGACGATCAGCACGATGAGAAACGCCCACAGCATCATGGCAGGCATGTTCTGCAATACGGTCTTGATGCTGATGCGAATCGCAGTGAATCCATCCACTTTGCGGTCGAGCAGCATGGGTACCGTCACGACGCTGATCGCGTAGGCGCACCATGCAAAGAAGAAGCCGACCAGGACACTCGCTATTGCAAACACTCTACCCTCTTCGGATAGGAACAACTTGCTGAAAAAGTTCTCGAGCGGCGGCGAAATGCCGGAGTAGAGCAGGGCAAAAAGCGCGACATTCACGGCTATCCAGAGCTGCATGATGATGAAGAAACCACCAGTGACCAGGCTGATCTGGGCCTGATTGCTCTTTAAGGCCTCCAGCGCGCTACAGGCCTTTAGCGGTTCTCCCTGCTCCAGATGAGCACTCATTTGATACAGGCCGATACCTATGACCGGCGCAACGAGAAAAAAGCCGGAGATGAGGAAGGTCAAGAGAAACAGATTATCTGTTACTACCAGGCCCAACGACATCAAGCCGCTGATCAACACGATAACGGCAGCATATCTGAGGCTGTACCATCTGGCGTCGCGCATGTCCTTCCAGCCCTTCGAGAGCCATGCGAAAGGCTCGGTAAGGCTGATTTTATTCACTTTGAGATCGGGCCACCGGGTGCTGCCGGTATACGCTGTGCTGTCCATAATCTATCCTCCATAATAAAAGTCTAACTGATGAGTTACTGCCCGTGCTTTTTGGTTGCGGAGCCGACCGCAATAAGAGGCGTATCTCGGCACAACTACAAACTGCTCGTTAAGGATAAAGGATAAGAAATTCAATGACGTTTTTCAATCTTTAAATCAAAAATCGACTCAATTTGTTGATTAAGATTATGCAAATATAGACATGATTAATTCAGAGATAATCACTTAATAGCTTCTAATAGTCTGTTTTAAATGAATTTTCCCAGTAGCGAGACGAGAAATACCCTACTCGCAATGTTTAATTTTTGCGGATGCCCTTAGTGGAATAAGATGTGGAATAAGATTTGTTTCTATCCTCAATGGCCTGGCTATAAAGATCAAGATAATGTTTGGCGCTTTCCTGCCAGGAAAATTCCTGTTGCATGCCATTAACCATCAGTTTCTGCCATGTTGTGTGATCCTGAAATAACAAAGAAGCCAGATTTATGGCCTCGAAGAGGGTAGAACCCTGTGCTTCGTGGAAAATGATACCGGTGGCTGTGTTTTTGTCCAGGTTTTCTCTGGAGGCATGGATGACCGTATCAGCCAGTCCACCGGTATTTCTGACGATTGGGATGGTGCCATAGCGCAAGCTGTATAGCTGGTTAAGACCACAGGGCTCGAAACGTGACGGCATCAAAAAGGCATCCGAACCGGCTTCAACTAAATGCGAAAGCCCTTCATCATAGCCAATTTGAATCTGCATTTTGTCCGGGTATTTAACTGCCCATTGTTTCAGGCGGGACTCCAGTTTTGAATCACCAGAGCCAAGGATCACAATTTGCACGGGCAGACTCAGAATGGTTGCTATATTATCGAGCAACAGATCCAGACCTTTTTGATAGACCAGTCGTGCCACCATGCCCAGCAGTAACACGTTTTCATTTTGCGGCAGGTTAAAGTGCTTTTGCAAAGCCGATTTATTACTCTGTTTGTCGGCTAGTGTTTCAATGCTATAGGTTTGCTCGATCATGGGGTCCGTAGCTGGATCCCATTCCTGCATATCAATACCATTTAATATACCACATAGACGGTCACTGCGATGTGTCAGGAGCCCTGCCAGACCGTAGCCAAATTCTGCTGTCTGGATTTCTTTGGCATAGGTCGGGCTGACCGTATTGACCCGATCGGAAAATGCCAGGCCGCCTTTGATAAAAGAAAAATTATCATGAAATTCCAGCTCATGAGGGTTCCAGAGGGACGCTTGCAGTTGCAAATCATCAAAGCGACTTCTGGAAAAAACACCCATATGTGCCATATTGTGAATGGTAAACAGTGTTGCAGGTCTTTTGTTGGACTTGAGACTGTGTTCCTGTTCAAGCAAGGTACTGATCAGCCCTGCTTGCCAGTCGTTGCCATGCACAATATCAGCCTGCCAGTTCAAACTGGTTCTGCCCATAGCAATTTCCACAGCGACATAGTTCAGCAGAGCAAAGCGACGATCACTGTCACCCCATTCCTGACCGTTTTCATCGACGTAAGGTCCTCCGGGGCGGTTATAAAGCTCGGATTCAATCATCCATACCTTGACATGGCTGCCCGGCAGTTCGGTTTCTAAAATCGCCACACTGGGCGGGGGCTCAGAAGAAAGCTCCGACTTTGAAGACAGTCCCAGATCGCCGGGAAAACCCTTTTTGGGCAAAGAGATTGTGGCAACATGGTGAATAGACTCTGCTTTTTGAATAGCAAAAGGGTAGCCGGGTATGAGCACTCTGATATCCTGGTCGAGTGCCTTAAGTGCCTTGGGCAGGCTGTTGGAGACATCGCCCAGACCACCGGTTTTGGCAAAAGGGTGGCTCTCACTACTGACAAACAGAATGTTGTATATTGGGTGGCTTATCCGGGGTTTGCCGTGTTTATCCTTTGTGGTACTTGACAATGTTCTGTCCTTATCTTTGCTGGCCATGTTAAAGTATTTCCAGTTCACCCTGATTAGGTTTTTAATCTAATGATCAGTCCGGCTAACGGCGGCAGAGTGATGTTGATAGAATGTTTTTTGTTCATCCAGGGGATTTCCTCGCTGATAATGGAGTCGTCATTGCCGATATTGGAACCATTATAATAACTTGAATCGGAATTTAATATTTCTTCGTAGTGGCCGCCGTAGGGCACACCAATACGATAATTTTCTCGTACCACGGGGGTGAAATTCAGGACAACAATAACCGAATCGTCTGGGCCATTGCGCTGGTAAATCAATATCGATTGCGCGGAGTCATGACAGTCTACCCAGTCAAACCCCTGTGAATCAAAATCATAATAATGCAGAGCGGGTAATTCAGCATAGAGTTTATTTAACTGTGCCACCAGATCACTGACGCCCCGATGATAGGGAGATTCCAGCTCATGCCATTCCAGTTCCCGGTCAAAGTTCCATTCGGCCCGTTGCGCAAACTCGCAGCCCATAAAGAGTAATTTTTTACCGGGATAGGTAAACATAAAGGTGTACAACAGGCGCAGATTGGAAAACTGCTGCCAGTCATCTCCAGGCATTTTGCCCAACATGGAACCCTTGCCATGTACGACCTCATCATGGGAAAAAGGTAATAGAAAGTTTTCCGAGAAACTATACAACAAACCGAAGGTCAATTTATCATGGTGATAATGACGATGAATAGGATCTTTTTGCATATAACTCAGAATGTCATGCATCCAGCCCATATTCCATTTCATAGTAAAGCCCAGCCCGCCCAGCCAGCCGGGCCGGGTTACCTGAGGCCAGGAGGTGGATTCTTCCGCGATGACCAGAGTGCCGGGATATTCTACATGGGTCAGGTGATTAAGCTCTTTTATAAAATCGATGGCTTCCAGATTTTCATTGCCGCCATATTTATTAGGCAGCCATTCGCCATCATCACGGGAATAGTCCAGATAGAGCATAGAAGCCACTGCGTCGACCCGCAAGCCGTCAATATGAAATTCGTCCATCCAGAACAGGGCGCTGGAGAAGAGGAAGTTTTTCACTTCATTGCGGCCGAAATTATAAATCAAAGTACCCCAGTCCTGGTGTTCGCCCAGGCGAGGATCTTCATGTTCGTACAGAGCGCTGCCGTCATAACGTGCCAGACCATGGGAATCTTTGGGAAAATGAGCCGGTACCCAGTCAATTAAAATGCCAATATGATGCTGGTGGCAATAATCAACGAAGTATTTAAAATCGTCAATGCTGCCAAAGCGGCTGCTGGGTGCGAAATACCCGGTGGCCTGGTAGCCCCATGAACCATCCAGGGGATGTTCTGTAATAGGTAATAATTCCACATGGGTAAATCCCATGGGTTTGATATAGTCTACCAGGCGGTGGGCGATTTCCCGGTAGTTGAGAAAATTGTTCTGTTCACCTCTCTGCCAGGAGCCCAGGTGCAGTTCATAGACGGACATGGGATGGTGTTGCCACTGATTTTCCTGGCGTGATGCCAGCCAGTCATTGTCCTGCCAGAGGTAGTTATCGGCACCTGTGGTAATAGACGCGGTTGCTGGGCGGAACTCATACTGACGGGAATAGGGATCAATTTTTTGCAGTAACTCATCAGTGTTACGGTTTAATATTTCATACTTATACAATGAACCGGGTTCAAGTTCCGGAACAAACAATTCCCAGATACCGCTGGAGCCCCGGACACGCATGGGGTAGCAACGTCCGTCCCAGTGATTGAAATCGCCAATCACACTGACTCGTCCGGCATTGGGCGCCCAGGTGGCAAATAACATACCTTTTATGCCATCCACTTCAATGGGACGCGAACCCAGCATGTTATAACACTGCAGCAATTTACCTTCAGTGAACAAATGAATATCAAAATCACTGATTTGTGCTGCAAAGGTGTAGGGATCATGCTGGATATGCTCATAGCCGTTTTTATCCACCCAGCTTAATTGATAATGCCTCCCGAGTGATTTTATATCACCGTGCCACTCAAAAAAATCACTCTCAGGAATTCGTGCAATCGGTTCTTTGGTTTTTGTGCCGGTGAACAGGAATGCTGTTTCGGCATGAGGAAGAAAAACGCGAATAAGCTCATGTTGATGATCAAAGCCTAAAACGCTGAAAGGGTCATGATGTTTGGCTTTAATAATTCGGGACAAGTCATTCTGAAGCGGTGTTTTCTGGTACTTCTTTATCATGGTGTATTCCTGACAACTTCATGTATAACTTAAAATTCATCAAGCTAATCCAGACGCATTATGGAAGCAAAAGTTGTGTCCAAAAAGCTGCTTGCTAAAATTTAAGCTGGCTGAGGACTCATTATTGATTGTTACAACAGTATTGAAACCAACAGTGAATCAATGTCATTATACTGTCATTTTTCGGGATTAAAATAACATTTATCAACTTAACCTAGAATAATCAGTTGAACCGTAGCGAGAGCGATCAAGGTGCTGAAGATTCATGACTTTACAAGTGATTTTGGCTTTATTCGTAGCCATCCTACGGGTGAAGTCAAAATGTTTTGGAAAGTCATGAAGATTCAGTGCATTTAGTACTTTAGAGCTTGTTCGTAAAAGTACTTATCTTAAGATGGACGCTCGCAGCAGGTTCAACTGATTATTCTAGGTTTAAGGCTGATCAGTCTGACAGCGGCAAATTCAGCACTTATTAAACTTAATTTTATTTACGGATATTGTGTGAATATTTGACTGTGATCATTGTTTACTTCTAAGCTCCTGAGATAATAAAAAGCTGAATTTAATCTAAAAATGCTTCATAATTAAACCTTGTACTCAATATGGTAAATTTGAGAAGCATATTTCCAGGTATTGGTATCGCATCTAAATGTAGCATGCAGCTATAGGAGACCCTAGTGTCAATTGAAAATACCCCTCGTTTTGTCAGCCGTCTGACCCGTGATACATTAGCTATAATTCTTGCCGGTGGGCAGGGCTCACGTTTAAAAGAATTAACCGCCTGGAGAGCCAAGCCGAGTGTACCTTTTGGGGGGAAATTTCGAATTATTGACTTCCCTTTGTCCAATTGTGTGAATTCGGGTATCCGCCGTATTGGTGTTGCCACACAGTATAAATCACACTCATTAATTCAGCATATTCAACAGGGTTGGGGACATTTTCGCGGTGACTTTGGTGAATTTGTCGAATTGTTGCCGGCACAGCAGCGTATCAAGGAGAGCTGGTATCTGGGTACAGCCGATGCCGTGTATCAGAATCTGGATATTCTTCGTGCGCATGACCCGAAATATGTTCTGGTTCTGGCAGGGGATCATATTTATAAAATGGACTACGGCCCCATGCTGGCCAGACATGTGGAAAATAAAGCGGATTTGACGGTGGGCTGTTTTGAGGTGTCTCTGGAAGAAGCAAAATCCTTTGGTGTCATGGCCGTTGAAAATGATAATCGCATTATCGAGTTTGCTGAAAAACCGGACAATCCAAAATCTGCACCTGGCCGTCAGGACTGCGCTCTGGCATCAATGGGGATCTATATTTTTAATACCGCATTTTTAATTGAACAGCTGATCAAAGATGCCGATAATTCGCAATCAAGCCGGGATTTTGGCAAAGATATTATTCCTCAAGTGGTCAACAGGTATCGAGCCTTTGCCTACTCTTTTAATAATAAAGAGGAACAGCATCAGACTTATTGGCGGGATGTGGGAACCATTGATGCGTTCTGGAAGGCCAATCAGGAATTGATAGGTGTTTCTCCGGAATTAAATCTGTACGATGATGAGTGGCCCATCTGGACGCATCAGGAACAACTGCCGCCGGCAAAATTTGTTTTTGATGATGATGAGCGTCGGGGTATGGCTGTTGATTCCATGGTGTCAGGAGGATGTATTATTTCCGGATCCAAAATCAGTCACTCTCTGTTGTTTTCCAATGTTCGTGTCAATTCTTATTCACTGGTAGAGAATTCAGTACTATTGCCAAATGTCTCTATCGGTCAAAATTGTATTATTAAAAATGCCGTCATAGATAAAGGTACTCAGATACCGGATGGAACTAATATTGGGGTAGATCTTGAGGAAGATAAAAAACTTTTTCGTGTCTCAGAAAAGGGCATTGTTTTGGTGACTCCTGATATGATTGGACCTAAAATGCATACCGTCAGATAAAATACCTTGACTGAATATACCCAAACTCCAACCTATTTAATGACTTCATAACGCCGAAGAACGAACTTATGGGCTTGCTGAAACCTGCATTTTCAAGTTGTTTGGGTATAAATTTCTATTAACCTTTTATAATAACTCCTTATTGTAAACTCTTTGTTTTAAGAAAGGCTGGTAAGTTGACAAATTGTGTATAAAATAACAGGCAGACAGTCTTACACAATTGCAAAGAGGTAGAATAGGTGAGTTCTTCTATAGAAGATAAATTGAAAGTTGTTTTGTGCTGGCATATGCATCAGCCGGAATACCGTGACATGAGTACCGGTGAATACCAGCTGCCCTGGACCTATTTGCATGTTATAAAAGATTATGTCGATATGGTCGATCACCTGGAAAATATTCCAGGTGCCAGGGCAGTGGTCAATTTCACCCCGACTCTGCTGGAACAGATCGAAGACTACAAGCAACAGGTTAAAGGTTTTCTACAGCATAATGCACCGCTCCGCTGCCCTTTATTAGTCAGCCTGACTGCCAATAAACTGCCTTCCAGCCCACCCTTACGTCTGCAAATTATCCGTGATTGTCTGAGAGCAAACCGGGAACGCTTAGTTGAGCGTTTTCCCGCCTATCAGAAGCTGGCTGATATGTCGAACTGGTTTATTAACAATCCGGATACGGTTTTTTATCTGGAAGAACAATATTTGTTTGATCTGTTGACCTGGCATCATCTGGCCTGGATAGGCGAAACCGTCAAGCGTAAAGACCAGAGAATCAAACGGCTGATACTAAAAGAAAGTGACTACACTCTGAATGATCGTTATTTACTATTGGAAGTCATTGGTGAAGTGCTTAATACCATTATTGACCGCTATCGACGCCTGGCTCAATCCGGCCAGATTGAGCTGTCAGTGACGCCCTATGCGCATCCTATTATGCCATTAATGCTGGATATTCATTCTGCCAGAGAGGCAATGCCTGATGTGCCTCTGCCTAAAGAAACCGTTTATCCGGGCGGTAAAGAACGCGTACACTGGCATATTCAGCAAGGTCTGGACATCTTTAAAAACCATTTTGGTTATAAACCCGTTGGCTGCTGGCCTTCAGAAGGTGCTGTCAGCAATGAAACTCTGGAAATCCTGTCTGAGTACGGTTTCAAATGGACTGCAACCGGCGGCAGCGTGCTGAACAACAGCCTCAGTGAAAACGATATGCTGGACGAAGTCTATAACAAAATAGGCTTACATCGCGCCTATACGGTAAAGAGCAGGAGCCATCAGCAAGAGAAGAGCCATCAGCAAGAGAAGAGCCATAAGCAAGAGAAGAGCCATAAGTCAGAAAAGAGCCATCAGCATGAAAAAAGCCATAAGTTAGAAAAGAGCCATCAGCAGGATAAGAGCCATCAGCCAGAGAAGAGCCATCAGCCGGCTATGAGTAAAAATCTTCAGTCGAAAGCAAGCATACACA
>CBDTVA010000082.1:0-9558 GCA_965363935.1 uncultured Gammaproteobacteria bacterium
CAAAAGTACCATAATATTTTCCTCTGAGTGTCCTGATCATTGAAAAACGGTCGGTATCTTCAGAAGGACTTTCAGACGTGTATTTCAGTAAGCGGCAGGCTTCGCCATAATGCGGCGTATAAATAACATCCTGGTTCTGGATCACCAGATTAAGTCTGGCCATGATATTTAAAGCATCGGCATCAATAACACAATGAACATTCGGTTCAGCTGAGTCAGGCTGAAGCCTCATGAATCTGCTGATTTTGTCCAGTAACGCTCTACCCCACTGTCCGGTACCCAGACCAGGGCCTATGGCAATGGCAGTCGCTTTTATCAGTAATGGGTCCAGTTCATCGGGGCTATCAACTGCATGGACCATTAACTCGGGTCTAGTACCGGTAATGGCGTTGACATTTTCTTTGCGTGTGGCGATACTGACCAGCCCGCAGCCAGTCCTCAGTGCTGCTTCTCCCGCAATTCGACAAGCTCCCGCCATACCATAGTCACCGCCAATAATCAGTAAATGACCATGATCACCCTTGTGATTGGTGGGACTTCGACTGGGTAATTTTGCCGTAATATTGGCCCATTCCATTAAAATGGCCGTGTGTTCAACCTGTTGATACAGAGTGTCTGGTACGCCAAGAGAAGCAAATTTAATATTGCCGCAATACGAGCGAGCCTGTGCGGTGTACATACCCATTTTCTGGCCAATAAAGGTAACTGTATTGGTGGCATGAACAGCAGTACCATAAATCGCACCGGTGTTGGCATCCAGCCCGGAAGGAATATCTACGGCCAAAACCGGTTTGGAGCTGCTATTGATAGTCTCTACGGTACTATACCATTCATCTTCTAATGCCCTGTTCAGGCCCGTGCCAATTAACGCATCGACAATCAGGTCGGTGGCCGGAAAGTGAGCTTCGGCCATTGTTTCAATACTGCCGCCGCATTCCAGCCAGTCCTTATAGGCACGCTTTGCATCACCGGAAAGATCTTCTGGATCAATAATGGAAATAAGATGCACCTTTAATTTGGGTTCTCTTTCCTGCATTTTTGCCAGACGGGCAAGAACATAACCGTCGCCCGCATTATTGCCGGCACCACAGACAATGGAAATATGACTGATCCTAGAGTATTTGCGATTAATAAAATCCAGCAATGCCTGGGCGGCACGGGTCATTAATTGATAACTATTTTCAACAATCCCCTGTTCTACCATAAGAAAGTCCAGGTTGCGGACAGCTTCACGGGTATAGCAGTAGTTTACGTAGCTATAACGCTCAGTGCTATTGTTCGCTAGTGAAGATTTTGCTGATAAGGATGGTTTCCGGACACTCATGCTATTAGAGCTGCCATTCGAGCCGTTATAAGAAGATTGCTTGTAAGTCATTGAGATATCGAAGCCCCCGTTCTGTTGGTTTGATGTGGTGCAGATGCCACTCAATTAAACCCAGATCTACTGCTCTTTTGAGTCCCTTCTCAATTTGATTAATGGTCAGACCAGTGTGTCTGGCAAACAGGTCACTAGAGAAACCTTCTATCAATCGGCTGGCATTGAGCATAAACTCAAAACCTATATCCTGTCTGGATAATTGTTCTTCTCCCCCAATCATAAATGAATTTTGCTCTTTTGTAGAGTTTTCTTCATATTTGGCAGACTTATGTCGTCTTAAAAGGCCATTTTTAACGAGACTCCTGTCAATATAGGTCTGCGGGTGTTTTTCTTTCCAGCGGCGGGTAATGCTCTGTCGGGAGGCATCACTGATTTTTCCATGAGCTCCGGCGCCAATACCCAGATAATCACCAAATTGCCAGTAATTCAGATTATGCTGACATTTTTTTCCCGGCTTGGCATAGGCTGATACTTCATAATGTACATAACCACTATCGGCCAGCAATTGCTGGCATTGAGTCTGCATTTCATAACTGAGATCATCATCTGGAAGAGGCGGGGGCTGACTGGCGAACAGGGTATTGGGTTCCAGTGTTAACTGGTAATGGGACAGGTGGGATGTTTGAAAGGCAATTGCCTGGTGTGTATCATCAAGAGCTTCCTGCAGTGTTTGTCCGGGCAAGGCGTACATTAAATCCAGATTTATATTATCAAACCCGGCTGACTGAGCTCGTTCAATAGCCTGACGGGCTTGCTGGCCATCATGGATACGACCGATTTTCTGCAGCAGGCGATCATTAAAACTTTGAATACCCATAGACAGACGATTAATACCAGCGCTGTAAAATTCAGCAAATTTTACCAGATCCACAGTTCCCGGATTAGCTTCCATAGTAATTTCTGCCATGGGAGAGAGCTTGACCAGAGCCGCGACATGGCTTATTAATTTACTCAACGCCTCTGGCTGCATCAGACTGGGCGTGCCGCCACCGATAAAAATACTCTGTACCGTTCTGCCCCAGATAGCGGGTAACTCCTGCTGCAGATCAATGAGCAGGGCATTAATATACTGCTCGTCACGTTGTTTGTCAGACATAAAGGACGAACCGCCATTTAATGCCGCAGGTTCATGAGAATTGAAATCACAATATGGGCATTTCCGGGCGCACCAGGGATAGTGAATATAGAGTGATAAAGGTGGTAGTGTGGTAAAATTCAGCATCAATCCATTCTACTGAGAGCAGCGACCTAAGACAAATAAATTGTTATTCCAGTTAAAGACATTTTGCTATGATATAAATACTGAACCATGAGAAAAATCATTCATATTGATATGGATGCCTTCTTTGCCTCAGTGGAGCAAAGAAACAATCCGGCCCTGCGCAACAAACCCGTTGTTGTGGGTGGCAGACCTGATAGCCGCGGCGTGGTGGCGGCTGCCAGTTATGAGGCAAGGCAATATGGCATTCATTCCGCCATGCCGTGTTCCCAGGCTTATCGAAAATGTCCGCAGACTGTTTTTGTCAGACCAAATTTTGCGGCATATCGTGAAGTATCGCAGCAATTTCGCAGCATATTTGCCCAATATACCGATCTGATTGAACCTCTGTCACTGGATGAAGCCTATCTCGATGTTACTGAAAATAAGCTCAATGAACCATCAGCAACCCGTATTGCTCAGGCAATTCGTCAGCAAATCAGACAACAAACCCGATTAACTGCATCGGCAGGTGTGTCCTATAATAAATTTATAGCCAAGATAGCGTCGGATATTAATAAACCGGATGGTATAAAGGTCATACTCCCTGAAGAAGGAGAAGCCTTTGTTGCACAGTTAAAAATTGGCCGGTTTTATGGTATTGGTCAGGCAACTGAGAAAAAAATGCGTGCTTTGGGTATTGATAACGGTGCCTGCCTAAAAGAAAAATCACTGGACTTTCTGTTTCAGCATTTTGGAAAATCAGGCGCTTTTTATTATCAAATCGCCCGTGGAATTGATAAACGCGAGGTGAACAGCACCCGGATTAGAAAGTCACTGGGCAGTGAAACTACTTTTTCCACTGATATTTCAGAACCAAATGAGTTATTAAAACAATTATCCTTGCTGGTTGACGAGGTAAGTAAGGACTTACTTAAACATAATCTCAAAGGTAAGACGGTGACGCTCAAAGTGAAGTTTGATGATTTTCAGCAAATCACCCGCAGTAAAACCCTTGAGCGTAAAATTAATGACTATAATACGATATACTCACTGTGTAAAATATTGCTGCTTAAAACAGAAGCCGGGCGGCGCAAGGTAAGATTACTGGGAGTTACGCTCTCATCATTTGCGGAGCCGTGTATAATGAAACAACTGGAGCTGGACTTGCAGACGCCGGATTCCACCCCATAAAAGAAATATATGTCACTGATCTTATGTTATTAAACTTTACAAAAATGCACGGTCTGGGTAATGATTTTGTGGTTATTGATGCCATTTCCCAGAAAGTTGATTTAACGACCGAACAAGTGCGCTTTATTGCCGATCGTCGTTTTGGTATCGGTTGCGATCAATTGCTGCTGGTTGAGCCTCCGCATAACAGCCATGACCAGTCGATTGATTTCAGATACCGCATTTATAATGCTGATGGTAGCGAAGTTGAGCAATGCGGCAATGGTGCCCGATGTTTTGCCCGTTTTGTGCGGGAAAAAAATCTCACCCAAAAACACACGATCGTGGTCGAGACTTTCGGTGGTATCATCACCCTGATGGTCAATGAGCAGGATCTGGTGACAGTGAATATGGGAAGACCGATTTTTACACCTGAACAACTACCATTTGTGCCTGCGGTGGATGATTCTCCGGCAGATAATCGCTATACTCTTACTTATAGTCATACTAACAACAGGACAACTGAAGAGGAAATGCTGGAATTTTCAGCAGTTTCCATGGGCAACCCCCATATTACTCTTAAAGTTAACGATCTGGATAGTTATCCTGTGCAGCAAATTGGTAAAATGCTGGAGTCCCATCCCAGTTTTCCCAACCGGGTGAATGTGGGATTTATGCAGGTCATCAATGAACATCAGATCCGTCTTCGGGTCTATGAACGCGGTTCGGGTGAAACCCTGGCATGCGGTACCGGAGCCTGTGCAGCAGTGGCAAATGGCATTAGTCACGGCTGGCTGGAAGAACAGGTTGAAGTCAGGCTTGCAGCCGGAAGTTTACACATACAATGGCAACAGGGTGAGCATGCCCTGATGATGACTGGCCCCGCCAGTTTTGTTTATGAAGGTCAAATAACACTATGAATTCATACAATGAATTAGAAAAAGAAAATTTAAAAACGGCTGAGCCGGAAAAACCTCAGCACCTTAAGCAGCAGGAACCTGTTGATAAAGAACAAATTACCCTTAATTATTTACAGACTAATCATGACTTTTTTAATCGCCACCCATCACTGTTAGCAACTATAGAAATACCTCATGACAGTGGCGCTGCGGTGTCACTGGTTGAACGTCAGGTGGCTATTCTGCGAGAACAGAATACCCAGCAAAAAGTGCATCTTGCGGAACTGGTTGAAATTGCCAAAGACAATGAGCAGTCCAATCAAGGTATTCATAAACTGACACTGTCTCTGCTGGATTGTACTGGAATAGATGCCTGTGAGGTGGTTCTGGACGAGATCTTATGTGATGACTTTTCTGTCGATGCGGTTGCCATGAGGTTGTTTGTTGAGCCGATACCTGAACAGCCTGAACATCTTTTTATCTACTCTGGTTCCAGCCCGGATTCCAGGTTAGCCAGCGAACTGGAAAAACTGTTAAATACGCGCAAGCCAATGTGCGGGTTTTTCAAAAATCTGCCTCTTGAAGAACTGTTTGGGGAAAAGTCAGCAACAATTTCATCATTAGCTGTTGTGCCGCTTTATGTTGAAAAAAACCATTGCTTTGGTGCTTTAATCATAGGCAGTGATAATGTTCGGCGTTTCAATGCAGATATGGGAACTTTGTTTTTAGAGCGTCTGGGTGAGACTTTGAGTCATGTTCTTCGCCCCTTCCTTAAACAGAAAAGTTAACTTTAATGTAAACATTCTTAAAGCCCTCAGATATTATGCTAAAAACAGCAGCGGCGTTTATACATTACCTCAAAGTTGAACGTCAACTGTCTCCGAATACCCTGTCAAGCTACCAGCGTGATTTAACTCAGGCTGCGGAATACTTTTCCCAACAGGGTATTGAGACCTGGCAAAAAATCAATAGTCATCAATACCGGGCCTATGTGGCCCGACAGCATCGCAAAAATCTATCAGGAAAAACCATTCAACGGCAATTATCATCATTACGCCGTTTATATGAATATCTGATTAAAGAACAGCAGGCCGACAATAATCCTCTGAAGGGCATTGCGGCACCTAAGAGCGGGCGTAAACTGCCTAAGCTTGCAGATATTGAACAACTTGATCAGTTGCTTCAGGACTGTGACAATGACTTATTGCACGTCAGGGATCGGGCCATGTTTGAACTCATCTATTCTTCCGGGTTACGCCTGTCTGAACTCACCGGAGTTGACTGTGTTGATGTGAAACTTCAGCAACGCCAGCTCAGAGTGCTGGGCAAAGGCAGTAAGGAGAGGGAATTACCTATTGGAGAAAAGGCCAGGCTGGCCCTTGAGAAATGGTTGGCAGTAAGAGGGACTCTGGCTAAAACAAATGAACAGGCCCTGTTTGTCTCACGTTTTGGCACCCGGATCTCTCAGCGTGGTGTGCAGCAGCGCCTGGAGCAAATGGCTATTAATCAGGGGCTGCCCATACACTTACATCCCCATATGCTGCGTCATGCCTTTGCCAGTCATTTGCTGGAATCCAGCGGCGACCTGCGAGCGGTACAGGAATTGCTGGGTCATACGGATATTTCAACGACCCAAATTTATACCCATCTTGACTTCCAGCACCTGGCTGATGTCTATGACAGTGCACATCCAAGGGCCAGGAAAAAGAAATAAACTGTGCCGCATGTGTCAGTCACTTAACGAATATCTACAAGGGATTAGCATCTAATTCATTTGATCTCTTGATAGAGAAGCTTCGCGTTCTCAGACTCTATATAAGGTTTTTTGGCTGCTACTATGAGGCTTAGAATATCGAGAGCCTTATCTCTCTGCCCGTTTTTCTCATAGGCAAGTGCCAGATGATACTGGATATCATTATCCTCAGGGATATCACTAGCTGCCTGTTGCAACAAATCCAGGCCTTGCTGGTGCTGCCCATCACGTACCAGAAAATAACCATAGGTGTCCGCAATTGCCGCAGATCCAGGAGCCTGTTCATGTGCTCTTCTGGCCAGCTCGACAGCCTGGTTAATATTACCATCTAAATAAATCCAGGCCAGGTTGTTGAGGCTAAGCGTGTGATTTGGCTGTATTTGTAATAATTGCTCATAATACTCTTTGGCCTTTTCAAATTGCCGGCTTTCCTGATGCAGTGAGGCTAACTTGAACAGACTATCCACATCTTGCGGATCCCTGTCAATTGCCTGGCTCAACATGGCCAATGCCTTATCACGTTGCTTCAATAGCAGTAATATATCTACACTGACAGCCAGTACTTTCTTATCGGGCTGTTGCTGATAGACTTGCTGATAAATGGCCAGAGCATTTTCATATTGTTTTTGGGCGCGGTAAATGTCCGCCTGCAATAATTTGCCCGTTACTGAGTCGGGGAATTTTTCCTGAACGTCTTTGGCAATGCCAATGGCCTCTTCATAACGTGTCTGTTTGATTAATAATACTATTTGCAGTGTGTAAGGTGCCAGATTATCCGGTGCAATGGCTTGCGCATCTTGCAGCAGACTCAGCGCTTCATCCATACGTTCTGGAGACTGGCTGATAAGTTGGGCTAGTAAAATACGGTGCTTTATGTCATTTTTATCAAAAGTAATAATACTCTTAAGGGTTCTTTCTGAGCGTTGCGGCTGTTGATTGAGCAATTGTGCACTGGCTAAAAATGAACGTACCCTGTTGTCATTCGGATGTTGCTTGTCCAGTGTTTCAGCCAGGGACAGTATTTTCTCCGGCTGTTGCTTTGCCTGATACCAGCGACTCAATAGGGCGGCAATGCTTAGCTGGGAAGAGATATTCGTTTTACTTTGCTCTATAGCATCCTGAAAATACTGCTCGGCAATTTGCGGTTTATCTTGCTGTTCAGCAATGGCCGCCAGACCCAGGTAGGCTTTTAGTGCATTGGGGTTTATCTGGATAAGCTGCTTAAAATGCTTCTCAGCCTCCTGCCAGTTTTCTTTAATGACAGCAATGCGTGCCAGACCCATATAAGCGGGAATATTCGCAGGGTCCTGTTTGATAATGGCCTGGTATAGTGCAATGGCTTTTTCAGTATTACCCTTTAGCTGTTCTATTAGTGCATTGAGGTTTTGCAGTTTGCTATCATCTGGTGTTTGAGTCAGCAGTTGACTGATCTTCTCTTCAGCCTTTTTAAATTGTTTTTGTTTGATATAGGAGATGATTAACAGATAATTTGTCTGGTTCTGAGCCTGGTCAGATGTCGAAAGCTGTTCCAGCTCAACAATGGCATCATCCAGTTCGCCTGATTGAAATTGAGCTGCAATCAGGCGCTTTTTGATATCCAGGTTATCGGGCGCAAGGGTATGTGCACGGCTTAATAATTCAATACCTTTTTTTGTATTACCTGTGACTATGTAGGTGCTACCCAAAGTCATCAGTGTCATCAGATCGGCGTCACGCTGTTCTTGTGGAATACCTTCCAGAATCAGCAATGCCTGTCTGGTTTTACGTTGTGCCAGATAGACATTGGCCAGCAGGTTCTGCGCCCTTATATCAGATGAGTAGGCTGCAAGATAGATCGTCAGGTATTCCTCTGCCTGATTATAATTCTTCAATCCAAAATTGGCAGCTCCCAAAATTAATGCCGCTGGCATGTTTTGTGGTACGGCGTTGACTACTTGTTGAGCTGCTGCCTGAGCACCGGCAAAATCACGCTCGCGCAGAAGAATTTGCGCCTGAATAAAATTGGCCTGCGGATGGTTTTTGACTTTGTCCAGAACGACTTTAATATCTGCTTTTGCCTGCTCATCTTTGTTTAGAACACTCAGGGTTGCTGCCCGCTCAAGGTATAGAGAAAGGTTATTACTGTTGTGCTCAATTAGCTGATTGTACAGTGTCAAAGCCTGTTCATGCTGTTTGTTCAGATTAGCCAGTTTGGCCTTTAGCTGTATAGCCGACTGATTGCCCGGGTCAATAGCCAGTGATTTTTCCAGTAATTGCTCTGCCAGTGCACGATCCTGTTCAATCACAGCCAGACTTGCCAGGCCGGTGAATGCCCGGGCACTTTCCTGGTGCTGGTTAGCTTCAACAAACGCCTGTTTTGCATCAGCCAGTTGTTTTAGCCTCAGATGAGCGTAGCCCAGAAAGCTTAGGCGCTGACTTTCCTGTTGTTTATCCACCAGCGGTTTATCCAGAACTTTGATGATTTTTTTGTATTTTCCAGCGGCTTGCAATACTTCGGCATAACGAAACAATATCTCGGTGTTATCCGGTGCATACTCATGAGCCCGCCCCAGCTCTTTGATGCCCGAATCCAGTTTACCAGTACGCAAATAAACATCACCTAATAAAAAACGCGCCTGAGTATTTTTTGGAGTCTGTTTGAGTTGGTTCTTGAGGTGAATAATTGCCGTAGAATATTCTTCATTAGCGATTGCCTGCCGGGCATCATGCATTGAGTCTTCGGCGGCTGTTGAATACATGCTAATGCTCAATCCTGCCAGCAGGAAAATAAGTGAAGCTGAGGTTTTAATTGGCATAATATTCTCTGTTAAAAAATTGTTTTTTAATTAGGGCGTCTTAAAAAATAATCAAGTATCCTTTAGCCAGAAAAGGCGGCTTATTTCTGCTTTTCTCTTAATGTGGTGAGTTTGTCTATGACCTTTTCAGCACGCAGAATATTTTCTTTAGCCAGGACATTTTCCGGGTCGTACAACAGGACTTTTTCCCATAACTCTATGGCTTTTTGAAACTGACCATCAGTGTAGAGTTTGTTGGCATCTGAAAAAAAACGCTGAATGGCGTAATTGATGGTACGATCCAATTGTCGTTCGAGCTGTATTAATTCCGGGTTTTGCCGCTCTTTTTCATCCAGTTCCAGAATTAGTTGCTTTGTGACAAT
>CBDTVA010000083.1:0-9530 GCA_965363935.1 uncultured Gammaproteobacteria bacterium
GTGAGTTCCACTCTGTCGCATATGAGTGGTCTATGTACACCCAAAGGTCGTTTACGTGCCCTGTTTACAATTTTTTCCCACAAGGACTCTGCCCGAAGAGAGAACCTTTATCTACAACTCCCTCTGCCTCTACTTGAAGAAAATCTTAAGCGCCTGAAAATGTTTGTTATGATGAGCAAGGTTGAACTTAACGATGTCAGTGATGAACAGATAAAAATTGGTGTTTATGGCAGCAAGGCTGAAAAACATCTTATAGATGCCGGTTTTACCATACCCGCTGAAACTAATATGGTCAGTGAAAACAATGGCATAGTGTTAATCCGTTTGTCAGGAGATACACCAAGATTTGAGTGCGTAGGCTCCATAGACAAGCAAAAGAACCTGTGGACGACATTATTTCAACCACAGGCACAATTATTGAGCACCAGCCAGTGGCGGCTATTAGATATTCAGGCGGGAACCCCGAATGTCTTTGCCCAGACCAGTGAAACTTATATTCCGCAAATGCTTAATTTACAGCTACTCAATGGTATCAATTTCAAAAAAGGCTGTTATACCGGACAGGAAGTCGTTGCCAGAATGCAGTATCTGGGTAAGCTGAAACGCCGCATGTACCGGGTCCATTGTGATGCTGAACAAGTGCCTTTACCTGGCAGTCCCCTGCATTCAGCATCGTCAAAAAGTGGTCAGGGTGCCGGTAATGTTGTAGATGCCCAAATGTCTCTGCAGGGCGGTGTGGATTTGCTTGCTGTGATTACCACAGAAGCGGTTGAAAATGACGATATTTTTCTCGATGAAGCCATGCAATTGCCATTAACGCTTCAGGAACTGCCCTATTCTCTTGAAACGCCATAGCAGGAGAATATACATAAACAGTACAGCATAATATCTACATTCTCCTTTTTTTAATTGCGCTAATAGGTTGATATTCATTTCTAATATGCTATAAACCTTTTGTGTACTGTTAAGCTTTAACTTTACTCAATCATAGCTTTGTATCATAAATTTTTATGAAAAAATGAAGGGTTTACCTTGAGCAATAAAGTTCTTGAAGATAAATTTTATATTGCCTTACTGAAGGATCTGGAAAAACAGAAACTGGTTCTGCCGACTTTACCGGAAATCGCTTTGAAAGTGCGGGATGCAGTTTCTGATGAAGATGCCAGTGCCAAACAAATTGCTGATGTTATCGCGCTGGATCCTGCCATTTCAGCACGCATGATTCAGGTAGCCAATAGTCCATTATTAAGAGGTACACATAAAACTGAAACAGTTGATCAGGCCATAACCCGTATGGGACATGCTCTGGTTAAATCTATGGTCACTACCATGGCCATGGAACAAATCTTTCAGGCCACCCACCCTATAACCGAAAAATACATGCAGAAAATCTGGACACAAAGTACCCAGGTTGCCTCAATTGCCGCCGCAATGGCCAGTCATTTTACCAAATTAAAACCGGATCAGGCCATGCTGGCAGGATTAGTTCACAATATTGGTGCTTTACCCATTTTAACCCGCGCCGAAGAAATACCAGCCCTGCTGCAGGACGAAGGCATATTTGCTTCCTTGCTCGAGCGACTGTCAGGACCTATTGGCACATCTATAATGCAAAGCTGGAATTTTCCTGAAGAACTGGTAAAGGTCGCCAACGATCACAGTAATTATAGCTATGACAGCGAAAAAATTGATTATGTCGATGTTGTCATCGTCGCCAAATTACAAAACCTGGCGGGCACTGATCACCCTGACGCCCAGTTAGAGTGGCATAACATCCCTTCTTTCTGCAAATTGGGTCTGGCCGGTGATTCTGAAGTGGTGGAAATTGAAGATGTGGTAATGGAAGAAATTGAAATCACGCAACAACTGTTTAATTAGGCAGGTTGGGTTGGGGTGAGCTTGAAAACCCCAACACCATTCCAGGTAGCTATTTACCCTTCTATCGGTCTCATATGCGGGAATAACAGCACATCCCGAATCGATGGTGAATCTGTTAACAACATGACCAGGCGATCAATACCGATGCCTTCACCTGCAGTGGGTGGCATGCCGTGTTCCAGAGCCGTTATATAGTCATCATCAAAATGCATGGCTTCATCGTCACCGGCTTCCTTTTCTTCAACCTGTTTTCTGAAACGTTCGGCCTGATCTTCCGGATCATTTAACTCGGAAAAGCCGTTCGCTAATTCACGACCACCCACAAAAAATTCAAATCTGTCTGTAACAAAGGGGTCATTATTATTTCTCCGCGCTAAGGGTGATACCTCTGTCGGGTAGGCCGTAATAAACGTTGGCTCCATAAGGCGATGTTCCACCGTTTTTTCAAAAATTTCTATCTGTACCTTGCCCAAGCCATAGGTGTCTTTTAGAGGAATATCCAGTAATCCGGCCACTTTACGGGCTTCTTCCAGATCATCCAGCTGTGCTTCATTTATTTCAGGGTTGAAATGTAAGATGGATTCTTTGACCGACATACGAGTAAAAGGTTTGCCAAAATCAACGGCCAGTCCCTGATAGTCAAACTCGGTTTTTCCCAAGACATCCTGAGCAAGACCACGCAACATTTCCTCAGTAATATCCATCAGATCATGATAATCTGCATAGGCCTGATAGAATTCAATCATAGTGAATTCAGGATTATGGCGCGTTGACAAACCTTCATTTCTGAAATTGCGGTTAATTTCAAATACTCGTTCAAAACCACCCACAACCAGGCGTTTTAAATACAATTCCGGAGCAATTCGTAAAAATAGTTCCATATCCAGTGCATTATGATAAGTGCTAAATGGCCGTGCCGTTGCGCCGCCAGGAATGGCCTGCATCATTGGTGTTTCCACTTCCATATAATCTTTTTGTATCATAAAGTTACGGATATAGTTGATGATTTTTGAGCGCAGTGCAAAAGTCCGCCGAGTTTCATCATTGGTAATCAGATCAATATAACGTTGACGATAACGGGTTTCCTGATCCGACAAACCTTTAAATTTTTCCGGTAATGGACGCAACGATTTTGTAAGCAATTCAATGCTATCGACTTTAACGGATAATTCACCGGTTTTGGTTTTAAACATCACTCCTTCAGCACCGATTATGTCACCAATATCCCACTTTTTGAACTGCTCATTATAAAAGCCTTCAGGCAATAAATCGCGTTGCACAAATAGTTGAATAGAACCGGCCATATCCTTAATAGTAGCAAAACTGGCCTTGCCCATAATACGCTGCAGCATCATCCGGCCAGCAATTATGACTCTAATGCCTTTTTCTTCCAGTTCTTCCTTGGTAAATTGATCATATTGCGCATGCAGGCAGGCCGACAGAGAATCACGACGAAAGTGATTGGGAAAGGCATTACCCTGAACTCTGAGTTGCGACAACTTTTCACGGCGTTGTGCAATTAATTTATTCTCATCAACAATTTCTGATTCTGGCATCATTAACTCACTAGGTTTTTGTTCTGAAAGCGTTACAAATCTGACTTCAGTGAAGCCTCTATAAAGGGTCTGATATCGCCATCCAATACTGCTTGTGTATTGCTGGATTCTTCACCGGTACGCAAGTCTTTAATTCTCGACTGATCAAGCACATACGATCGGATCTGGCTGCCCCAGCCAATATCCGATTTATTGTCTTCCATTTCCTGTTTTTCAGCATTGCGTTTCTGTACTTCTAATTCATACAACTTGGCTTTCAGCATTTTCATTGCTGCGGCCTTATTTTTATGTTGTGAACGATCATTTTGACACTGTACGGCCACATTAGTGGGTAAGTGGGTAATGCGTATAGCCGAATCCGTTTTGTTCACATGCTGTCCACCTGCGCCACTGGCACGATAGGTATCAATGCGCAGGTCTGCCGGATTAATATCAATATCGATATCATCGCTGACTTCAGGATAGGCAAATACCGAGGCAAATGAAGTATGACGCCGATTTCCGGAATCAAAAGGCGATTTTCTTACCAGACGATGTACTCCGGTTTCTGTTCTCAGCCAGCCAAAGGCATATTCACCCGAAAACTTGACCGTTGCACCCTTGATACCTGCAACCTCGCCATCAGAAATTTCCAGAACTTCTGTCTTAAAACCTTCTTTCTCACCCCAGCGTAAATACATTCTCAACAGCATACTGGCCCAGTCCTGGGCTTCTGTACCTCCAGAACCCGCCTGAATATCAATAAAGGCATTATTAGCATCCATCTCACCGGAGAACATACGCCGAAACTCCAGTTCAGCCACTTCTTTTTCCAACTCGTCCAGCTCCAGAACAATATCTGAAAAAAACTCATCGACAGCCTCTTCATCTTCTTCTGCCAGTGCCATTTCCAGAAGTTCATCAATATCCGCCAGACCATTAAATAAAGTTTCCAGACCATTAACTACTTTTTCCAAAGCCACTTTTTTTTGCCCGAGAGCCTGGGCATTTTCCGGGTTATCCCAGACATCCGGTGACTCAAGTTCCAGATTGACTTCTTCTAGTTGTTCCTTTTGAACATCAAAGTCAAAGGTACCCCCTAAGCAATTCAGAACGATTGCTTATATCCGAGATTCTGGATTTCAGACCGGTGACTTCTATCATTTTTTTTGCCTGGATTTTGAAAATCCAGATATTTTACACCAGAATCAAGCGATTTCTTAGGCAAATTTTCATTTTTTTGAAAATCAGGACAAATTTCAACAAATTTACTGTGAATAAAAAATTACAACTATACTTGTTGATACTATTAACAATCTCAGAAAGGCAAGAATATGTGCCCCACAGCAGCTTCAACCTCAGCAAATCCCGATTTAGACTGGAGCCAGTTAAAAGAAACCATACTGATGCTTAATTTAGCAATCGCTCAAATCGAACAGTCAATGCATGAGGGAAATTCATCTGTCGACACTCTGGCCAGTTCATTTACAACACTGGCAAGCAATCTTAACCTTATCCAGTCTTCTGTTGAACAAATTGGCAGCAGTGAAAATACGCTTAATGATAATATCTGGCCAACTATTCAAAATGCGACTACTACTGCCAAAGAAAAAGTACAATCAGCTATTATTGCCTTTCAGTTTTATGATAAATTGACCCAACGACTGGATCATGTCAGCCACAGTCTGACCGCACTAACAGAGCTTATTGCTGAACCGACATCACTCTATTCACCACCGCAATGGCACGCATTACAGGAATCCATCCGTAGCAAATACACCATGGAAGAAGAGCGTAGAATGTTTGACAAGGTTATGTCCGGTGCTTCCATTGAGGAAGCTTTGGCTGAATTCAAACAGGAAATAAGCTCTGACAAACAGGACGATGGTATCGAATTATTTTAATCAGATACACAGTTTATTATAGATGTTACAAGCTGGCATAAATAATATGCAATTGTATGGAAAAATTACCCCGGTAGTAATTTTCTTTTAATTGATAGACCGCATGAATAATCTGACCTTCCACAAAAGGAAAAGGGTCATTCTTTTTTTCCAGGGCTCGAAACCAGACAGCACGAAAACTGTGAGCATCAGTGGCCAGTTGAATCATTAAATGGGTCCCTTCACCCCCAATTGAGCGAATACTCTGAACCATGAAATCACCTTCAAACACCGGCACTTCAAATTCACGGCCATAGGGTTCCAGTTGCTTCAATTCTGCAATGGTCTGAAAACTCAATTCACTTTCTGATAATTCGCCATCAGAATAAATGAGCGGCTGCAAATCGTCACTGCTATGAATCTGTGAGTTATGCAACTGCTCATGCAACTGAAAGTCAACAGCCTTATCAAACAGCAACCGGAACTCATCCACTGAATGACTGTCCAGTTGCAACCCTGCCGCACCTTTATGACCACCAAAACCCAGGATCATTTCAGGACGTTCATTGGCTACCTGTTCAATAGCCTGACGGATATGAACCATGGGAATGGTTCTGGCAGAACCGGTTAATTTACCTGCTTCATTGCCAGGACTTAACACGATCGCGGGTCGACCAAACTTTTCCATCAGGCGGGAAGCAACAATACCCTGCACACCGGCATGAAAATCTTCATGATAGACGACCAGAGACCATGATTGTGTATTCAATTGCTGCCTGGCCAGCCTGAAAGCAATTTCCAGCATGGTTTTTTCTGTTTCTTTACGTTCTTTATTGTCAGAATCCAGAGCATCCAGATGTTGCAGAGACTCAGCAAGCGTTGGTGCACATAAGTAATACAGTGCCTTATAAGGATCAGACATACGACTGCGGGCATTAATTCTTGGGCCAATCTGAAAGCCCAGATCTTCTGCAGTAAAAGCCTGAAAATCCCGCTCCAGTAATCTTTTCATAGCCTGCCAGCAAGGTCGCTGCAATTGATTCATTACTTTCAGGCCGGCATTGACCACGGCCCGATTAATCGGACTGGACAGGGAAACAGCATCGGCAACAGTACCCAGACTGACAAAGTCAAGCAAGCCTGATAATTTAGGGGCATCCTTAGTCAAAGTGCCATTAGCAATCAATTCTGAACGCAGATGACTCATCAATAACCAGCTGACCATACAGCCGGCAATCGTATGATCCGGGTATTGGCAATCCTCACGAGTGGGGTTGATGGTTGCCAGAGCGGACGATGGAATACCTTCCTGAGGGATCGCATGATGATCGGTAATAATAACATCAATTCCCTGCTCTTTAAGCCGGGCAATCTGTTTTTCATCAGAGGAGCCGCAATCAGCCGTAATAATTAACCCGGGTAATTCATCTGCACACTGACCGTTTTTTAAAATACGCTCAACCAGCCCCTGGCTAACGCCGTAACCATCCGTTATTCGATGACCAATCAGATGCTGCATTTTTTCTTCAGGAAAGCCAAAATAGTCTCTCAAAGCATGGAATAAGATAGCATGTGAAGTAATGCCGTCCACGTCATAATCAGTCAATAAACCTATGCTTTGACGATCCCTGATAGCCTGGGCAATTCGTTTTACCGCCTTTTCACTATCAATTAACAGATTGGGCGCGGCTATATTTTTTAACGAGGTCTTCACGACCTGCTGCAGGCGCTCCGATTCCAGCCCGTTTCCGGATTCCGCACTGTAGCGGTTGGCAACAAGTCGCGCCTGCAGTGGCGATAATGACAGTGACTGAGTCAGTCTGTTGATATCAGTACCCGCTGTGCGGGCGACAATTTTTGGGATCACTAACGGATCACGTCCGTACCGCCCATATAGGGAAGCAGTGCCTCTGGCACCTTGATGGAACCATCTGCCTGTTGATAATTTTCCATAATGGCAACCAGTGTACGTCCAACCGCCAGCCCGGAACCATTAATGGTATGCACCAGTTCCGGCTTGCCGGTTTCCTTATTTCGCCAACGGGCCATCATACGGCGGGCCTGAAAATCACCAAAATTACTGCAGGATGAAATTTCCCGGTAGGTTTCCTGTGCTGGCACCCAGACTTCCAGGTCATAGGTCTTGGTTGCTGAAAAACCAATATCCCCGGTACACAAAGCGAGCACCCGATAGGGTAATTTCAGTTTCTGTAGAATTTTTTCTGCATGCCCCAACAATTCTTCCAGAGCCTTCATTGAATCCTGTGGTTTCACAATTTGTACCAGTTCCACTTTTTCAAACTGATGCTGACGGATCAGACCGCGTACATCTTTACCATAGGCACCTGCCTCGGAACGAAAACAGGGCGTATGGGCGGTTAAACGCAGCGGCAATTCTTTTTCTTCAAGAATTGACTCCCTGACCATATTAGTCACCGGCACTTCAGCAGTCGGGATCAGATGTAGCTGCTTAGCGCCCTCAATGGTTTCCTGATCAGCTTCAATGGCAAACAGATCTTCCTTGAACTTGGGTAACTGACCGGTACCTGTCAATGCATCGGGGCGAACCAGATAGGGTACATAGTTTTCACTATAGCCGTGTTCTTCCGTATGGGTATCCAGCATAAGTTGAATCAGGGCACGATGTAATCGAGCCAGTGATCCTTTTAAGGTTGTGAAACGGGCACCTGATAATTTAGCCCCCGTTTCAAAATCCATAAGTCCGCCCTTGCCATTCCAGCCCTGACCAAGCTCAGCACCCAGATCGACATGATCTTTAATGTCAAAATCAAAGAAAGGTAAGTCACCCCATTTGCGAATTTCAACATTATCCTCTTCGTCTTTGCCATCCGGAGTGCTTTTATCAGGCACATTTGGTATGCTCATCAGCACAGCATTGGTTTCATCCTGCAGTTCTTTTAAACGGCTTTCCGCTGCTTTTAATTCATCGCCTACCCTGGCAACAGCAGCCATAATGTCACTGGCATCCTGGCCATTTTTTTTGGCCTGTCCGATTTCTTTTGATTTGCTTTTTCGCTGTGCCTGCAATTCCTGGGTTTTGACCTGGATGACTTTACGTTCAGCCTCAAATCCAGATAACTTTGCTGTATCCAGAGTAAAGTCGCGACGTGCCAGTTGAGCGGCCACTTCATCCAGATTATTTCTTAAATATTTTGGATCTAACATGTTTTTTTAATACTCATTATTAATATTCACAGTTCACTATTAATAGTTCATTGATTTCAATCGAGATGCTCAAAAGAAAGATTCACTTCCCAGCTGATAATATGGGCATTACTAATCTGTTCATGGATAAAATTGATTAACTCCTGAGATTTAGCACTTTTGTGATAAAACTCTATTACAATGGGTAAATGGGCCGATAAATCCACCAGGGTGCTTTGATGAATATGTCCCTGCACGCCAAAACCCGCTACACCCCGAAAAATAGTAGTACCAATCACATCACCCCGATCATGGAGTTGATCCAGCATCTTGCTGATATGCCCATGACTGTCATCGGTATATACCCTGACCAAAGTGACTGCCTGTTTTTTTAATTGATTTGCCATCTGATTTCCAGCTTTTGATTTGCAACTGCAGCTAAAGTGACTTAGCCAATATTATTCCACCCCAGGTGGCGATGATACAAAGAAATACGCTGGCAATGATATTGGCGGCGGCCTTAACCAGCAACCCTTCCTGTAACAATATCAGAGTTTCCAGAGAAAAAGTCGAAAAAGTTGTGAAAGCGCCAAGAAAACCAATCATAACAAAAGCACGTACTTCTGCCCCAAGAGTCAGCCTTTCAGTGAGCAGGACAAAAACTATGCCAATAATAAAGGAGCCAATCAGATTGACACTCAGAGTACCATATGGAAAGTCACGTCCTAACCAGACATAAACTCCACCCGAAACCCAGAAGCGCATAACTGCGCCCAATGCTCCGCCTGCGGCAATTGCACCTAATTCACCCAAAATCATTCCTGTAGGTTATATATCAATAAAAAATAAATATTTTAACCTGATTATCTATAATCTTCAGCCAATTAATAAATAAAGTTGCAAAATCAGGCAGGTTGGGATGCGGCATGCTCCCCAGCAATGTAAGTTGAGCAAGCTTTCGTATATCAACGGATAACCCGTCAATTCCCAATCATTTGGATAATAAACCAGTCAGCAGGAAACCTGTATTGTTTAAAACGGGAACATCCTTGTTGGTGAAGTCATACGA
>CBDTVA010000084.1:0-9317 GCA_965363935.1 uncultured Gammaproteobacteria bacterium
GATATCTGCCAGCAGAGTATCCTGAGCATCCCAGTAGACCCCGGAATAAGAGGGGGCATAGACTGTTCGGCCGTCAATCATCACCAGGAGTTTATTGGCGAACTGGTTGTTGAAGCCGCGGCTGGTAATGGCCCATTTGTTGGCATCAATTCGGCCTACCTGGATGCCCGGTGCCATACGCAGCGCTTCGGGTATACTGGTGACACCGGAGCGGCGGATGTCCTCCTGAGTAATAACAAACACTGCTGCGGCCACTTCATTAAGCCGCTGTTTCTTTTTCGACACCGAGGTCACCTCCATAGAGAGCAGATCCTCCAGAGGCAGGTCGAGATAGTCCTCGACCGATTCACCAGCGTGGACTGATGGAGCCGGTAACAGGGAGAATATAAGGCTCGCAGGGAGTGCTATTTTTCTGCTGCGAGTGATTACATTATACTTCATGACAGGTGTTCCAAGGGATTTAAACCATTAACTTAAGCACTAATTAGTAGCAGCCAGATGGGAAATTTATTGAGAGCTGTTCTGGTGGGTGTTGATAAGCTGTTGGGCACAGTCTGTTACAATCCTTAAGTGAATTTGAAACAGATAGTTGAAGGCTGGTCCGAGTGTGATTAAGACTACTTCCCTATCCAGTTCCAATATGGTTTGGAATAAGTTTGTTCTTTAAATATATAGTCGACCGTAAGCGTAATTGCAAGCGGCTGTTCAAGGGCAATGCCTCGTGCTGAAACAGGGGAAGCTAGTCAGGAGGGAGTGACAGGTTTATTGTGTCAGGATTGAAACTAATAAGTGGGCATCTTCGGTTCAACCTGCTGCGCCCAGGCGGTGACGCCACCGGACAGATTGATCACATTTTTAAACTGCGCCTGCTCAAGAAATTGCCCCACCATGCGGCTGCGGATGCCATGATGGCAAATAACGATAATTTCCCGTTCTGGATCAAGTTGAGGCAGTTGTCCGGGAATGCTCTGCATGGGAATAAGCTCTGAGCCGTTGATGTGGCAGATATCGAATTCCCAGGGTTCACGTACATCCAGTAATAATGGTATGCTGGTGGTTTGCTGTAGATAATTATGAACCTGTTGTGCACTCATTTCCTGCATTAATATTTCCTGACTCGATTTTGAAGGGTAAAAAGTATTAAATAATAATTGACTAAAATGGTCAAGTAATTATTGCTTGATATACTGGAATCTGTACAATAGAGATGAAATTTCAGAAGCATGTACAAAATGACATTAGACAGAGCAAGAGAATTGATTGCCATACAGGTGGAAATGGGCGGCGGGTATAATAGAAATTCTGTGCGCCTGCTGCTACACGAAGTAAGCCGCAAGCATGGTCAGGAAGGTGTTGATCAATTAATCCGGGAGTTTTCTCTGGATGAAAAATTTGGCCTGCAGGCAGGCCAGGCCATTCAGCCTTAACCATAGTCAAAGTACAATTATGCCCGCGTTAAGCTCCAGAACGGGACCAGAGTAAGCCTGCTGCAACTTGCGCACGTTTTTCAGTTCCGGCCAGTGTTTCGATCAGGGTCAGGGCAAATTCCATGGCAGTTCCCGGGCCTCTGGAGGTGATCACTTTGCCATCACAAACCACTGCATCTTCTTTTATCTGGGTATTATTCAAGTTCATTTGATCTATAACGCCGGGGTAACTGGTGGCTGATTTGCCTTCCAGCAATTTGGCATTGGCTAATATTTTTGGCGCGGCACAAATTGCAGCAGTGTATTTGTCTTCAGCGGTCATTTTTTTCAGCAGGCTGTGAATTCGCTTATCGTTATCCAGATGATCGGCACCGGGCAGGCCGCCGGGTAAAACCACCATATCATAGTTTTGTGTCAGGGCATCATCCAGAGTGCTGTCCGCGATGAGCACCACTCCGCGGCTGGCAGTAACCGGAGTTACCTGGCTGCCTATATCCAGACTGGCCGTTGTGACGTGAATGTCCGCGCGGCGTAATAAATCAATAATAGTGACTGCTTCTAGTTCTTCACAGCCCTGGGCGAGCGGGATAAGGACGTTTGCCATGATTGTTGCTTCCTTTTTTTGTTTTGCATCTGTTTCTGTGAGTGAGTCAGGGTCAGAGAATTGGCGTGCTGCAAGTTTTCTTTTGCCTGGCTCAACAGGTGCTGTTGCTGTATTAATTCAGACACCGGGATCAAGCGAATACCTGCTGCCCTGAGTTGCGGAATTTTTTCTTCCAGAACATCCAGTGTTTCACTAAACGGGTGTCCGATGGCCACTGCAGAGCCATTTTTTTTAGCCAGCTTTATCAGGCGGTTAAATTGAAATTCTATAGCCGGGCGGTTGCGCTCATGGTCCAGAAACACATTACGCCGGGTATTGGCAATCCGGTACTCATTTGCTGTCTGCTGTGCCTGAGTTTCCACCGTGGTGCGACTGTCGACAAAAAACAGCCCGGTTCTGACAATTTCCTGCATAAGCCAGCTCATGGAATCTTTCTGGCTGGTGATTAAACTGCCCATGTGGTTATTAATGCCTTTGACATAAGGTATGGAGCGAATACTTTCAGCAACTGAGTGCTTAAACTCCTGTTCAGTCATATCACTGGTCAGTGCTCCAGGACCAAGATAGAGTGTTTCAAGAGCCTGCATTGGCAGGTGCAGCATGATTTCATTGCCCTGGCTGTTCGCTGTCTCAGTCAATGCCCTGACATGTGGAGTATGAGGTAAAAAGGCCAGGGTAACCTGTCCCGGTAATTTTACAGCACGTTGATCCTGTTTTAATTTATAGCCCAGATCATCAATAATAATAGCCACTGAAGCGGTCACAGCCTGCTCTTTGTCTGCTCTGTCATTTAAGGCCCAGGCAGCAGAACCCAGGCACAACTGCAAAACAAATACAGCGCCCGGGATAAATAATGCGGCTGTTAGAAGCCGGTTTTTTAAGCCATTGCCTGAACTAAAAGTCATTGCTGCAAACATCAGTTACTGGACGGTCTTTTTTTTACTGAGGATATTGAGTCCCTTAAGCAGATTCAGCGCTTCATGAAGCCCATAATCGGTGTCTTTTTTTGTTTCGTTACCGTTGTTATCAGCTGAGTCATGAGGTGATTTTTTATCCTTACTGGTCGATTTTTTCTTGTTTTTGGATGATTTGCCAATTTTATGTTGCAGATGGCCTTTTAAATCGGATTCCTTAACCTGTCCCAATGAACTGCTTTCTTTTTGCTCCAGACTGACATTGGCCAGTGTGATATCAGGAATAATACCTTCGGCCTGGATTGAACGGCCGGATGGTGTGTAGTATCTTGCCGTGGTTAACTTGATTGCGGTAGTTTGGGTCAGCGGCTTGATGGTCTGAACCGAACCTTTGCCAAAAGTGTCGGAACCCATAATAATGGCGCGTTTATGATCCTGCAAGGCGCCGGCAACAATTTCTGATGCAGATGCCGATCCGCCGTTAACCAGAACAACAATGGGTACGCCACTCAGGGCATCACCACGGGTTGCTGAGAATTTAAGTTCAGAGTCCTTGATGCGTCCCTGAGTGTAGACGATTAAGCCGCGGTCAAGAAATACGTTGCTGACATCAACCGAACCATTGAGGACGCCGCCGGGATTATTTCTCAAATCCAGTACCAGACCCTTAAGAGGCTTTTTTTTGTTCTCTTTTACCAGTCGTTTAAGAGCCTTTTTTAGTTGCACTGCGGTTCTGGACTGAAAACTGGAGATTCTGACATAGCCAAAGTTTTCCTCCAGCAGTCGCGATTTGACGCTTTTTACTTTAATTATGGCGCGTTTCAGTTTGATTGTGAGTGGATTGCTATTCCCTTCACGAATAATTGACAGCACAATTTCAGTACCCGGCTTACCGCGCATCAGTTTGACCGCTTCATCCAGGCTTATTTCCTTCACCGGTTTATCATCAATGCGAAAAATCAGATCACCTGTTTTAATGCCAGCACGCTGGGCCGGTGTATCATCAATGGGAGAGATGACCTTGATTAATCCGTCCTCCATGCCAACTTCAATACCCAGGCCGCCAAATTCACCGGAAGTCCCTTCTTTTAGATGTTTAAAACTCTGCTCATCAAGATAGCTGGAGTGTGGGTCAAGACCTGACAACATGCCTTTAATGGCATTTTTTAAAATAGTCCGGTCATCAACTTTTTCTACATAATCACTTTTTATGCTGGCGAAGGCATCGGTGAACTCCTTGAGGATCTTTAATGGCAAAGGATCCTGTGTTAGGGTTTCCTGAGTGACGGCACCTTTACTGGATTGGGCATTGACGGTACTTAAGGGTAAGACACTGAAAAAGCCAAGCGATAGAGAGAGAAGTACTGACACATAGGGTGGTTTAAACATCCATTACACTCCATAAAATATTTCCAAGTAACTAACCCAGACAAGCGGGATAAGTCTCTTATATGAAAATACTCATTTCTCGGTAAAAATTATTAAATATTTTCATTAAGAGGCTAATAATACGCTAGAACCTGGAAATTGTGAAATAATGTATGACAATCTGTTAACGGCGGCGTTTTTTACACCAGCGGGTCGGGTTGCCTGGTTTACCATTGTGGCGTATTTCAAAATACAGTCCAGACTCTTTTATGCCGCCACTACTACCCACGGTGGCAATTATCTCGTCACTCTCAACCCAGTCTCCAACTTCTTTGAGCAAGGTTTGATTATGACCGTACAAACTCATATAGCCCTCGCCATGATCAATTATAGTGATCAGGCCATAACCCCTGAGCCAGTCTGAATAGGCAATCCGGCCATGGGATATAGTATGAACCGGCACACCTGCCTTAGCCTTGATGATGACCCCCTGCCATTTCACTTTGTTCACACTGCGCCAATGCCCGAACAGTTTTTTTACCTTACCCTTTGCGGGCCAATAGAGCTTCCCGCGTTGTTTCACAAAGGGTTTTTCTGTTGGCAGAACCGGGATGTCGTCCAGTGCTTTCTTGAGCTTATTGATTAAGATACTGAGATTTTTTTTATCTTTACGCAGGTCTATCAGTTGCTTGTCTTTGGCTGCAATATCCTGGCTTAATTTTGCCACCAGAACATTACGTTCTGCCTGCTTTGCCTGCAGGGCCTGCTGCTCGCGTTGTAACTGAAGTTGTTTGTCGTGCAGTGTCTGACTGGTCAGCGTGATTTGTTGTTTATCCTCACTAATGGATTGCAGCAGGGCATTGACCTCTTCAATTTGCTTGCTGCGTGCGTTATTAAAATAATCATAATAGCTCATAACCCGGCTGATAGTTGCTGGATTTTGCTGATTTAAAAGTAATTTGATGTATTCCTGGCGTCCAATCGCATAACTGGCCTGCAGCTGACCGGATAGTAGCTGTTGCTGAATGATCAGTTCCTGATTATGTTTTGCCAGATTGCTATTGTGTTCGGATAAACGGGCATCGAGAATTTTTGTTTGCTGCTGGGTGTTGAAAAGTTGACGAGCGTTGTTGGCAACCGACAGTTCGGCCTGTTTAATATCTTTATCCAACTGACTTTTTTCGCTGTGCTGTTTTTTCAGATCATTTTTCAGCGTATTGATTTGCTGGCGTAATTGCTTCAATTCCTGTTGTTTCAATTGTCCTTTCGAGGGTTTTTTTTGTGCAGAAACTGCAGTACCGGAAACGCTGAGCAGGATGGGCAATAGAAACAAAGCAAGCAACACAGGCAGCAGTAACAGATGCTGCCCGGGAAATGGCTGAACAGAACAATTTGATGTTTTATGCGCTTTGTGCTTCAACATCTTCCGCAAGTGTCACCAGGGGACGGCCATTCATTTCAGAAGGAATTTTCAGTCCCATTAAATACAGCATGGTGGGGGCAATGTCTGACAATGCACCGCTTTCAGTCATGACCGCATCACGTCCTATATAAATAAAAGGTACTGGATTGCAGGTATGAGCGGTGTGTGCCTGACCGGTTTTTTCATTGAGCATAAGTTCGGCATTACCATGATCGGCAGTGAGCAGTATTTCGCCGCCAACTTTAAGAATTGCCCGGCTAATCTGGTCAATAAAGGTATCCAGTGCTTCAATTGCAACAATAGTGGCTTCTTCATTCCCCGTATGGCCCACCATATCGGGATTGGCAAAATTACAGATAATCACGTCATATTGTTCGGAGTTGACTGCGGCAATGAATTTATCGGTCAATTCCGGGGCACTCATCTGAGGTTGCAGATCATAGGTTGCCACATCGGGTGAGTTAATCAAAATCCGATCTTCATCGGGAAACGGATCTTCAACACCGCCATTAAAGAAAAAAGTCACATGGGCATACTTTTCAGTCTCCGCAATACGCAGCTGGCGCAAACCGAGATTGGAAATATACTCACCGAAGACATTGGTCAACCGTTCTGGCGGGAACGCTACCGGAATATCAAACTTGGAAGAATATTCTGTCAAACTAACAAATTCAGTAAGCTTAAAGCGACGAGAGCGTTTAAATGCTTCAAATTTATCCTCAATAAAAGGGCGTGTGATCTGGCGCGCCCGATCAGAGCGGTAATTCATAAAAATCATGACATCACCGTCTTTAATCTGAACCGCTTCACCACCTTTTGGGATGATGCTGGTAGCCTTGACAAACTCATCCGACTCGCCGCGCTGGTAGGCCAGATCAAGCGCATCCAGTGCTGAATCTGCTGTGAATTCACTTTTTCCATCGGCAATTACATCATAGGCTGACTTGATCCGTTCCCAGCGGTGATCTCTGTCCATAGCATAATAACGTCCCACAATTGAGGCGAAACGGCCATGCCCCAGTTCATGAAATACGATCTGCATTGCCTTTATGGATTCCTTGGCGCTTCTCGGTGCAGTATCGCGGCCATCAAGAAACGCATGCAGGTACAACTTGTCGATACCTCGCTCGGCAACCAGTTTGGTCATGGCGTGAATATGGCATTCGTGACTATGTACACCGCCGGGAGAGAGCAATCCCATAATATGTATGGCAGAATTATTTTGCAGGGCTTTATCAATGGCTTCGGTCAAAGTACAGTTGGTAAAAAATGAACCGGTACGAATGGCGCGACTGACGCGGGTGTACTCCTGGTAAACAGCCCGGCCAGCTCCGATGTTCAGGTGTCCAACCTCAGAATTGCCCATCTGTCCGGCAGGCAGGCCGACTTCGGCTCCGGAAGCTTTTATCAGTGTGTGGGGGTATTGCTGCCACATTTTATCCCACACAGGGGTTTTGGCTTCAATGATAGCATTGTGGCTGGGGCTTTCTGAATAGCCCCAGCCATCCAGAATTACAAGTGCCAGAGGTTTCGGAGTTGTTGACATAATTTATTGTAGAGTGATGGTTGCAGTTATGGTCATAATATGGTGTTAAGTTGTTATTTTTTCAAGTAATTAGTGTCGATCCGTTTATTGGACTTTTAACCTTCTTTCTTTAGAAGGGGGAAGTAGAAAACAGCTATTTCCAGATGGACACTCATTAGTATAAGATTAGCTTATGGCTGAAAATTATGTTACATACATGTTTCACATGACGATAGGATGGCAATTGACTCATAGCATTCCCTTATACAAATACAACACCATATAATAAGTTATTTTGGGTGTACTAATAAAGCAATTGCTGGAAAATCTTTAAATTTTCAATTAAAAAAATAAAAAAATTACAATTAATGAGTAATATTTAAAAAAAATAGCTGTTTTCTTTAAGTATTACTGTATACTGTTATTGTTATATTAGTGAAAAAACCAGGGAGCACAAATATGGGTGACCAATTTAACCTCAGCGATACCGATTGTTGTGATATGACTATGGATTTAATGTCCCGCGATGAGGATATCGATCGTGCCTCTCGTTCATTAAAAGCAATGTCTCATCCACTGCGTTTAAAAATCTTGTGTACCTTAGGGGATCAGGAGATCAGTGTGCAGGACATTGTCGAAAAAGTCGGCACATCACAAAGTAATATTTCACAGCATCTGGCGATACTGAGAGACAAGGGTATTCTGGCTTCACGTAAAGATGCAAATCGCGTTTACTACCGAGTTGGCGATTCCAGAACGTTGCGCCTGATTGGCATGATGAGAGATGTTTTCTGTACTCTCGGCAGCTAATACTCTCTGTGGTTAAGTAAAATAGCCAATGCCGCGATGTGCAGACGGTTAGCACGTTACACTCGGGCAAAGCAAAACGGTTGTGTTTAGGCAAAAAACCATCAGGGCGTCAAGGTATTTACATTTTTAACTGTAGTCATAAATAAATACCTGATCGGACTCAGGTTTTGTCCTGTCTGGTTCTTTTAATCTCTCTGTATCGCTCTATCCCAAGAGTATCCACTCCTTAATGTCTGCGTCTGCAGTACTTCAAGTAAATAATAATTCGCCTGAATTCAGGAAAAAAGTAAAATGAATGATAATCCAGATTTTCATCTGGTGTTGTTTTTGCTATGCTAGCAAGTTGCGTATAAAACAAGATATAGTCACTTTAAGGTGTTATGGTAATTGATAATGGAACATTTGAACGAATTTTTTACAGTTAATTGGGTTATGATATTAATGTGGTTTTTCCTGCTGGGGATGATCATCAATTCTTTTTTAAAATCAAGCCACGATATCAGTCCTCAACAAACTGTACAACTCATGAGTCACGAAGCAGGCAGTGTGATACTTGATATCAGGGAAGACAAAGAATATCAGTCAGGTCATATCAAAGATTCTATTCATATCCCATTGAGTTCGCTTTCTTCGCGTGTTAATGAGCTGAAAAAATATAAAGAAAAAAATATTATTTTAGGTTGTCGTTCCGGGAGTCGTTCTAGTAGAGCCTGTGGGATGTTGAAGAAAAATGGCTTTGAAAAAATTCATAACCTTCGTGGTGGTGTAGTGGCCTGGGAAAAAGATAATCTGCCAATGAGCCATGGTAATTAAACTAGGGTTAATAAAACTATAGTTAATAAAATAAGGGTAAATAAAACAAGCGTCACAGAAAAAAGGGTCATTAAATGTCCAAAGTACAAGCAGAAATTACCATATACATTACCCAGCATTGCCCCTATTGTGTAAGAGCCAAAAGTCTTTTGCACGCCAAACAGGTAAATTTTAGCGAAATTGATGTTGGAGTCCAGCCTGAATTGCGTGCTGAAATGATACAAAAAAGTAATGGCGTGACTTCCGTGCCCCAGATTTTCATTGGCGGGATCCATATTGGAGGTTGTGATGGCCTGTTTGCTACGGAGGCATCAGGCAAGCTGGATGGTTTATTATTTCCTCAGCCCTGAGCGGATAAAGCAGCCCTGAGCGGGGAAATAGCCCTGAGTCAGGCTAAAAAGCAGGGTATATTATCAGTAACTATAGTGTTTTT
>CBDTVA010000085.1:0-9297 GCA_965363935.1 uncultured Gammaproteobacteria bacterium
GCACGACTGAGATTAAAAAGTCCAGTTGTAAATTATGGGTAATAGGCAGTCCTAGAGTATTTGTTAGCTCTGGTTTACGGGTGCAAGTTTGTTTGCTTAAGGTATGTGGGGTAATCTTCTGATATAATTACTGGCTTACTTACATCACACTTACCAAATCACTTTTAAGCCTAGCTCATCCAGTAACAGGGATACCGGAAATGAAACCAGCTAAAACAGGGCTTGCTCGTATTATAGATGCGGCAGGTTATTCATGGCAGGGCTTGACCGCAGCGTATCAACATGAAGCGGCTTTTCGGCAAGAATTGTTTCTGGTCTTTATTCTGCTTCCTTTTGCACTCTGGCTGGGGGAAAATGGCCTGGAATCAGCGATTTTAGTGGCTAGCCTGTTTATTGTACTGATTACCGAAATTCTTAATTCGGCCATTGAAGCAGTGGTAGACCGGTTTGGTCACGAACACCATGAGCTTTCTGCAAGGGCCAAGGACATGGGGTCGGCAGCGGTGTTTCTGGCTTTGACCAATACCGTGATTTGCTGGACTCTTATCCTGCTCTTTTAAGCAAAGTATTAATCAAATTTTAAGGAAATTTATGACAGCTCTTATTTGCGGTTCATATGCTTATGACAATATTATGGTCTTTCATGACCAGTTTAAAAATCATATTTTACCGGACAAAATTCATATACTGAACGTCTCCTTTCTGGTGCCGGATATGCGCCGGGAGTTTGGCGGCTGCGCCGGTAATATTGCCTATACACTGAACCTTCTGGAAGGCAATGTGATGCCTATGGCAACGATAGGCAGTGATTTTGCGCCTTATGCTGACTGGATGGACGAGTGTGGAATTTCCCGCCAGCACTTGAAAGTGATTGACAGGAGTTATACCGGACAAGCCTTTATTACCACGGATCAGGATGATAATCAGATCACCGCATTCCACCCGGGCGCTATGGGAGAATCGCATCTGAACAAAGTCAGTGATGCAGATGCTGTGAGTATTGGTATAGTTTCCCCTGATGGCCGCGAGGGTATGATTGAGCATGCACGTCAATTTAAGGAAGCCGGTATTCCATTTATTTTTGATCCCGGCCAGGGTATGCCCATGTTTGGCGCAGAAGAATTGAAAACTTTTTTACAGCAGGCGACCTGGTTAACGGTGAATGATTATGAAATGCAGATGTTACTGGATAAAACCGGCATGACACCTTCAGAAATTTCCGATCAGGTGGAAGCATTGATTATTACCCGGGGTGGCGAAGGCTCTGAAATAGTCACCAAAGAAAAAAATATTATGATCCCGGTGGTTGAAGCGGAAATAGTTGAAGACCCGACTGGTTGTGGAGATGCTTTTCGCAGTGGACTGCTGTATGGTTTGATGAATGATCTGGACTGGGAAACCACTGGACGTATTGCCAGCCTCTTGGGTTCGATTAAAATTGCTCACCACGGCACTCAGAACCATCAATTCAGTCTGGAAGAATTCAAGGCTCGTTTCAAATCTGTTTTTGATATGAGTTTTTAATGAAAAATATGTGAATGGGTATTGCATAAGGGAATTTTTGGGCGTATAAATAAAATTATCTGGATATTATGCTATTCAGGCAGGTGACCGGGAAGTCATCAGGTTTATGTGTCTTCACAGTCATTGATGAATTTTTGTTTTATTAGGGATGTAAAAATGGAAAAACGTGAAGTTGGAACTGTTAAGTGGTTTAACAATGCCAAGGGTTTCGGATTTATCGTGCTGGAAAAACATGACGATGTATTCGTGCATTTTCGCTCAATTCGAGGTGAAGGTTATCGTACCCTGAAGCAGGGGTCGAATGTTGAGTTTAACCTGATCGATGGACAGAAAGGCTTGCAGGCCGAAGATGTCGTTGCACTGGGTGAAGCGCATTAAATTCAGCAAAAAAAGTGACTCATAAACCAGGAGTCCGGCATATCTATGGTATTATTGGCTGTTTACAGTGATCATCTTTTAGTCACCCGCTTTTTATAGCCGACTGACAGCTAACAACAGAGCCATATAGATATGAGCAGTGCATTAGCCCCTTTGTGCCTGAAAAAAGGCCAGGAACGGCGATTGAGTCAGGGGCATCTCTGGATTTACAGTAACGAAATAGATGTCCAGAAAACACCCCTGAAAAATTTTCGTGCCGGCGAGCAGGTAGTCGTAATATCATTCCAGGGTAAAGAGTTAGGCATTGCCTATATTAACCCGCAATCATTAATCTCGGCCCGTCTGGTTAGCCGCAAAAGCTCCGTAATTCTGGATCGTTCCCTGTTTGTCCATCGAATTAAAATTGCCCTTTCCCTCAGAGAAAGATTGTTTGATAAACCTTTTTATCGACTGATATTTGGCGAGAGTGACTTATTGCCCGGTGTTGTTGTGGATCGCTTTAATGATGTACTGGTAGTCCAGATCACCACAGCGGGAATGGAACAACAACGCCAGGCACTTATTGAAGCGTTGGATAAAGTGCTCAGTCCATCGGCAATCGTTTTGCGTAATGATGTCAGAATTCGGGATATGGAAGGCCTGGAATTGTATAGCGAAGTGGCACTTGGCAGCTTACCGGCTAACACTCAAATAGAAGAAAATCAGACTCGTTTTGAGATTGATCTGCTCAAAGGTCAAAAAACCGGCTGGTTTTACGATCATCGTATGAATCGCGCCAGAGTTCAACATTATGCCAGAGACAAACGGGTTCTGGATTTGTTTTCCTATGTGGGTGCCTGGGGGTTGGAGGCTGCCACGGCCGGTGCCAGTGAAGTGTATTGTGTTGATGCTTCCGAACCGGCCCTGGACTGGCTGGATAAAAGTGCAGAAATCAATAAACTGGACAACATTACCAGCATTCAGGGTAATGTGTTTGAAGTGCTCAAACATTTGCGTGATGAAAAGGAAAAGTTTGATATTGTTATTGTTGACCCGCCAGCCTTTATCAAACGAAAAAAAGATTTTAAAGAAGGTATGAATGCCTATCGGCGGGTAAACCAGATGGCCATGCAGTTATGTACTCGTGACGCTTTGCTGGTTTCTGCTTCCTGCTCTCACCATATGCCTGCAGATGCATTATTGCAGCAGGTTCAGAGTGCAGCGCGGCATATGGATCGATTTGTGCAGATGCTGGAACAGGGGCACCAGAGCCCAGATCATCCCGTTCATCCAGCCATACCTGAAACCGCTTATATTAAATCCTTTATTTCAAGAGTTTTGCCCACCTGATGATTGCTTATCCTGAGATTGATCCGGTTGCATTGGCAATCGGGCCTGTGAAAATTCACTGGTATGGTATTACCTATCTGCTTGCCTTTGCCGGATTCTGGTTTTTTGCCCGCTTGAAGACAAGACAAAAGCATGTGGACTGGAGCTATGAGCAAATTGATGATCTGCTTTTTTATGGTGCCCTGGGGGTAGTGATTGGCGGGCGGCTGGGTTACACCCTGTTTTACAATTTAGACTATTTTTTACAGGACCCTCTGATTCTGTTCCAGCTACAAAAAGGCGGAATGTCCTTTCATGGCGGCTTGCTGGGGGTTTTATTGGCCATGTGGCTGTTTGCCAAAAAAAATCACAAAGCTTTTTTCACGGTGACTGACTTTATTGCTGTGATGGTGCCATTTGGACTGGCTGCGGGACGAATTGGCAATTTTATCAATGCCGAATTGTGGGGACGCCCAACTGACCTGCCCTGGGCCATGGTATTTCCAACTGATCCCCTGGGCTTGCCGCGCCATCCGTCTATGCTGTATGAATTTTTACTGGAAGGAGTGGTGTTATTTATTATTTTATGGCTTTATTCCAGTAAACCGCGGCCGCGCAAAGCAATTTCCGGCCTGTTTTTAATCTTCTACAGCCTGTTCCGTACCGTGGTGGAATTCGTCCGCCAGCCAGATGCGCACATGGGTGATAAAGGATTTATTGCCATGGACTGGCTAACTATGGGAATGATTCTTTCATTGCCAATGTTTCTGTTTGGCCTTTATCTCTTCTGGTCATCCATTCAACTGGAGAAGCAACTGTTAGAAAAAACGTAAAAAGTATTAATTAATAGAGACGTAATGATGTTAATGTGATAACATCAGAATATTAAGGTTTTGTATTACAGTGTTTTAATCACATTATTATCAGTAACACAACACAACGAAATGTAATGTGTAGTATTTAATTAATAATTTTTAGAAAATAGTTTTCACTAGGAGTAAGTAGTATGAGTAAGAAGTTGGCTGTTATTGCAACCAAAGGCACACTTGATTGGGCATATCCACCGTTCATTTTAAGCTCGACTGCTTCTGCACTGGGTTATGATGTTGAAATTTTCTTTACTTTCTACGGATTGAAGCTTCTGGAGAAGAATCTGGATCTGAAAGTTTCACCTTTAGGCAATCCTGGCATGCCAATGCCAATGCCTGTACCGGTTCTTATCCAGGCGCTGCCGGGTATGCAGAGCTTTGTTACCAGTATGATGAAAAAGAAAATGGCGGATAAGGGCGTTGCACCTCTGGATGAACTGCGTGATTTATGCCAGGAAGCCGAAGTCAAATTTATTGCCTGTCAAATGACGGTAGATCTGTTTGAAATGGATACCAACACATTTATTGATGATGTGACTTATGCTGGTGCTGCAGCATTTTTTGAGTTTGCCGGTGAAGCGGATATCTCACTTTATATCTAAATTTTGTTATTGTAAGCAAAAAGTCAACAGCCTGCTTTTACCAACTGCATAGTTGGTAAAAGCAGGTCTGGTGCGTTTAATCTTTTCTTTGTCCCTCCCCAAATAACGCTTTCTAACCTGAAGTTTATCAAGTTGCAGGTAACTTTCCTGATGGTGCACTGAAGTGTATGGCAAATAAGCAGGAGTAATAATGAAGCAATATTTAGAGCTGTGCCAACGAATTATTGATGAAGGCAAGTGGGTTGAGAATGCTCGCACCGGGAAAAAATGCCTGACAATAATCAACGCAGATTTAAGTTATAACGTAGCTGACAATGAATTTCCACTGGTCACTACACGTAAAAGTTATTGGAAGTCAGCCATTGCCGAGCTTCTGGGATATATTCGCGGATATAGCAGTGCCGCAGACTTTCGTGTCTTAGGTACAAAGACCTGGGATGCGAATGCCAATGAAAACAAAGATTGGCTCAACAACCCATTCAGAAAGGGTGAAGACGACATGGGCAGGGTCTATGGTGTCCAGGGCAGGAGCTGGCAGCAACCTGATGGCGGAAACATTGATCAGCTTCGTAAAATAGATGACGATCTAAGGAATGGTATCGATGATCGGGGTGAGATTCTTACTTTCTATAATCCCGGTGAATTTCATATGGGCTGCCTGAGACCCTGTATGCATACACATACCTTTTCTCTGTTGGGAGACACCCTGTACCTGACTTCATATCAGCGATCCTGTGATGTGCCGCTCGGCCAGAATTTCAATCAGATTCAAGTCTTTACATTCCTGATGCTTATGGCCAGAATTACGGGAAAAAAACCTGGTATGGCATACCATAAAGTTGTCAATGCACATATTTATGAGGATCAACTTGAGTTAATGCGTGACATTCAGCTAAAACGTGAGCCTTATGAACTTCCTCAATTATATATTAATCCAGAAATCAATTCCTTAGAGGATATCGAAACCTGGGTGACGCTTGATGATTTCACAGTAAAGGGTTACAAATACCATGCCCCCATCGAGTATCCCTTTTCAGTTTAAAGGAATGTATACTAATTTTGAGTGAAATATGGTGGTAACATAACACCTGAATTAACTGGCAGCCTCTATTAGCACGCGCCTCTTCTTGGCCTTAGATATGCCCGGAAGTACCCTCATAGGTATAATAAGTGTTTTTACCCGATGCTTTTGCTGCATACATGGCATAGTCTGCTTTGCGCAATAAATCTTTACCATTTTTCGCTTGCTCCGGGAAATAGGCTATACCGATGCTGGTTGATAGAGTAATTGGAATCCCGTCCAGTTTAAACGGTTCGCGCATGACTTCAACCAGTTTTCCCGCCACTTTTTCGGCATCCTGATGAACTTCCAGATCGACTAGAATAACGGTAAATTCATCACCTCCGATTCGAGCTACCGAGTCTACTTCGCGAAGTTCACGTTTCAGGCGTTTTGCAGCGTGTTTGAGCATTGTATCGCCAATGGCATGTCCATGCGTATCATTAATGGCCTTAAAACCATCCAGATCAACAAATAACAGGGCCATTATTTCATTATTGCGCTTTGCATTACGCATGGATTGTTCCAGGCGATCTTCGAATAGATTACGATTCGGCAGATCGGTCAGAGCATCAAAATTAGCCATTGACCAGCTACGCTGTTCGCGTTCTTTTAACTCGCTAACATCACTCATAATACAGACGAAACGGTCAACTTTGCCGCTGCCATCAAGCAGCGCGGTAATGGAGATAATCATCGGCAGCAGAGTACCGTGTTTTCTTTGTCCGCTGAATTCTCCGCGCCAGTAGCGTTCTTTCTCAATTTTTTTAAACATGACATCATAAAATGTGTGCATGTTATTTGAAGATTCCAGCAAACGAGGATTTTTCCCCAACACCTCTTTACGTGAGTAACCGGTCATTTGTTCGAAGGCAGGGTTAACATCGGTTATCTTGCGATCAGTATTAACCACCATGATGCCTTCTGATGCAGCCTGATACACAGCCCCGGCCAATTGCAGCTTTTGCTCCGAATGCTTGCGTTCTGTGATGTCCTGAATGACACATACGCAGATAACTTCACTCTTTTTACCGGTTTCATCCTGCATTATGGAAACAGAGAAAATGACCGGTATTTTTTTTCCGGTTCGGGTCATCAGGTTTCGGTCCATTGCGGGCAGCGTACTCTTACGCATGAGCTGGTACCAGTCTTCTTCGTTGAGTGCGTTACCTTCAAAAAAGAGGTCAATAGTGTGGCCAATGATATCCTTGTTGTCATAACCGAGAATGTGCGCCGCTGCAGGATTTATGGTCTCAATCAGTAACTGTTTTCCCTCAGGATCAAACTGTAATACAAACAGAGCTTCATTCATGGAGGACAGAATTTTATCCACATAAGATTTGGACACAGTCGTTTTTTCAAGGTTCCCGGCCATTTTGTTGAAGGCCCGGGCGAGAGTGCCTATTTCATCCTGAGACTGAATTTCAACCCGTTTTTTGAAGTCGCCTGTTCCAAGGTCACGGGTTGATATCGACAGTAATTCCAGAGGATGAGTAATTCGCTTTGAAAACAGAAAACCAAATAAAACAACCATACTGCTCAGTGCCAGGGTAAGGTAAATCAACCTTTCTCGAAGGTTCTTTATTGGGCCAAGCACTTCGGCATAATCAATTTCAGAAATAATTACCCATTTCAAACCGAGAAACTCCAGGGGGCCAAAAGAGGATAATACCGATATACCTCGATAATCTTTAATGATACGAATGTCTGTTTGTCCTGAAATTGCCGAGCGACTGCCGGCGGTATCTACGGTTTGAAAAAGCACAGTGGTTTTATGTCTGGAAATGCTATCGATATCAGTCGGTAAATTTTTTTGCAGAGATAATTGCTGAAAAAACTTTTCCTGATCCTGTAACAGGAACCGGGAATCATTGCGCATGGTGAGATCGGTACCCAGCAGGTAAGTTTCCCCCGTATTCCCAAGGCCATCCTGTTTCCAGCGTAATTTTCCGGTCATAATTTCGTTGATGATATTAATTGGAATTTGAAAAACCAGTACGCCGATTTGTTGAATTTCGTCAAATACGGGAGAGCCTATAAATCCTGCCGGGGCATTATGGGATGGCAGATAAGCACTAAAGTCGGTGGTTCTGACCTTTTGGGATTCGTTTGCATTAACCAGGGAGTGGTAGAGACTGGCCAGATTACTATCCTGATGAGGGCCGGTATTCAGGTTTGTCGCAAAATCGATTTCTTTATAAACGCTATAAACTATATTACCCTGCATATCGATCAGAAACATATCGTAATAGCCAAAGGTCTTGAGATAATTACGCAGCTTCGGATGGTATTGACCATGCCTGTGACTATAGGCAAGAGGTGTTGCGGGCTTGTCCAGACGATCTTTTTCTGCTTGTGGGTGGGGATTATTTGAGAGAAAGTGATACTGCCATTGTATGGCTGTTTTTGATTTGGGTATCAATGCGGAAAGATCATAGAGAAAATCAGGCTGTTGTGTTAATTCTGTGTTGATAACATCGCTGTAGAAACTTTTCAGATTGTTAGTTAGGTCTTTGCCTGTCAGTTGCGTAGGAATCTGATAAAAGCTTTCAGTGAGTTCACGCACTGCTTTAATCACCATCAGGTCTTCTGAAAAGGTAAGGATCTGTCCATGAATGAATTTAGAATAACGCTCTATCTCGCGTTTTTTGCTTTCTCTAACTGCGGTGAGTTTGTTGAAGGCTTCCTGTTCCAGCAGCTCCCTGGCACCGCTGTAGCCGAGCCATCCTGCCGGCAGAGTAGCTATCAGAGCGAAAAAAATAAAAGCGGAAATAATCTTTGAACTGAGTTTTTTCATTTATAGTCGTTGATCAGCCAGGATTTAAACAAAATTTACTCAAAGCACACTCCTGATATTATTCGCACTCAAATGAGTATATTGCACAGCTATTACGCCTGTTTAAATAATACCATCACAAATTACATAAATACATATTAATACTATGGCCGCTGTTGCTGTGTAAGCAGGGCAAAACTCAATGCTAAAAAGTGTGATGTTAAATGCAGTGATAATAATTGCATTTTAATTTAGCTGTTCTATTATATTGTGTATAGCCATGTTTTTTATATGGTTTTGACAAACGGACTGGTAAATTAACATACTATAGTTAGAAGGTGTGCATAATGAATGACGCAATAAGAACCTATGGCATTGTGATCAATATGGATTATGAGCATCACGACTACGCTATATGTAAAGAACTCTGGAATGAAATTTCACGGGAAATGCTGTTGCAAAGCTTTTATCTGGATAAACGGATGTTTATACTGACGACAGAGCTGGGCAAAGAAGAAGTTTGTAATAAGGCGCGTAAAATACTGGAAGATATGGAATCCGATAAAGAATCCTACGAAAAGCAGGTTTTTAACTATATTAAAGATTTTTATGCGCTCGATGTTACAGACTATGTCGATCTCACTCGACCTCAGGCATCAAGCGGTATTGAGGTCGAAGAAGATATTGGTGACTAAGGGCAGCCTTAAAAAATAATTCACATTTCCAAGTTTCCACTTACTCATTCTATCTGCGTTGCTCGTCAGTTAAATAGTTGACTAT